>JBBRHC010000005.1:0-29223 GCA_038223295.1 Opitutales bacterium | reverse complement strand
GGTGCCCCACTTGTCGGCCATGCGTTTGTAGAAGGCCCAGGCGTCGCCGTTGGTGAGTTTGGCGCGGGCGGCGTAGAGATCGGTGAGGATGGCTTTGGGCAGATCTTCGGTGACGCCGGCGACGACGCCTTCGAGCCATTTGACGGTTTGGAGGACGGTCTTTTTGGTGTCCTCGTCGGTTTCGGTGACGCCGTTGGTGGAGAAGTAGGCGAGGCGGAGTTTTTTCAAGTCCACCTTGGCGGGATCGGCCCAGGGCACGGGGGCGCAGGAGGCGTCCTTGAAGTCGGGGCCGGAGATGATCGGGGTGACGAGGGCGATGTCCTCGACACGGCGGGCCATGGGGCCGAGCTGCTGCCAGAGGTCGAAGACGCCGCCGTAATCGACGATGTGGCCGGTGCGCGGGACGCGGACGGAGGTGGGCTTGATGCCGACGATGCCGTTGTTGTGGGCGGGGCCGCGGATGGAGCCGCCCCAATCGGAGCCGATGTCGAAGGCGGCGAGGCCGGCCGCGATGCCCGCGCCCGCGCCGCCGGACGAGCCGGAGGTGGTGCGGGTGAGGTCGTAGGGGTTGTGCGAGGAGCCGTAGAGGAGGTTGGAGGCGGCACTGATGCCGCCGAGGCCGCCCAGGGTGAACTCGGGGGTGTTGGTCTTGCCCAGGAGGATGGCACCGGCGGCGCGCACGCGGGCGACGCAGGTGGCGTCTTTGTCGGGGATGTATTGCTGGCGGCCATAGGTGGCGCCGGTGGTGATGACGCCCTCGGTGTCGAGGGAGTCCTTGATGATCATGGGCACGCCGTGGAGGGGGCCCTTGATCTCGCCGCGGGCTAGGGCGGCGTCGGCGGCCTTGGCCTCGGTGAGGGCGCGGGCGTAGCAGTTCATGACGACGGCGTTGAGGCGGTCGTTCACGGCGAGCTGGCGGTCGATGCAGGCCTGGGTGATCTCGACGGCGGAGACTTTTTTGGCGCGGATGAGGCCGGCGAGTTTGGTCGCCGACATGTAGATGAGATCGTCGGTCGTGTCGGTGGAGGTGGCGTAGTTGGGCGCGGCGGAAGCGGTGGACGAACCGGCGCCGCCGGTGAAGGCGGTGGCGAGGGAGAGCAGGCCGGCGGAACGAAGAAATGCGCGGCGATCGGTGCGCACGGCGGCGAGATGGGAGCTCATGGGTGTGGTTTAAGATGAAAGGTTAAGTTGAAGGGGAAGGCGGAGGCCGGGCGGGAGCTCGTCGTTCCCGGGGATCAGACGGGGGGCCTAACCCAGCCGCCGGTTTTGCTTTCGATGTAGTCGAGGGCGGCGAGGACGACGTCGTCGCGCCAGGGCTGGGCCACGACCTGGATGCCGAGGGGGAGCTTGTCCTTTTCGGCGGTGGCGACGCGGACGACGCCGGCGGGCCAGCCGGTGGTGTTGTATTGGCTGGTGTAGGAAGCGCCGGTCCAGTTTTCGGGGCGCTCCCAATCGAGGCGGATCGGGGCCTGGTTGCTGGCGGGGCAGATGATGAGATCGTATTTCTCGAACCAAGCGAGCTGCTCGCTCTTGATGGCATCCATCTCCTCGCAGAGGCGGGTGAGGTCGGCGGAGGGGAGCGAGTCGCCGCCGATGTTGAGGCCGGGGGAAGCCTGGGTGGTGCCGTGGAGCTTGAGCAGGCGGCGCATGTGGTCGCGGCCGTTGGCACCGCTGAAGGCGGTGCGGAGCTCGGCGAGCTCCTTCATCCTGGGCGGGGCGTCGGGGGTGATGACGCAGCCGAGTGCCTCGAAGTAGGCGACGCATTGTTTGACCGTGGCCTGGAGCTCGGGGGTGGGGTCCATCTGGCCGTTGGTGGTGTAGAAGGCGATGCGGAGCTTTTTGAGATCCACCTTGGCGGGGTCGCCGACGGGCACGGGGGCCATGGCGGCGTCGGAATCGTCGGGGCCGGCGAGCAGGGGCAGGAGGAGGATCAGGTCCTCGACGCGGCGGGCCATGGGGCCGGTTTCCTGGAAGTTATCAAAGGGGCCGCCGTAGCCGACGATGTGGCCGGTGCGGGGGACGAGGCCGTAGGTGGGCTTGATGCCGGCGATGCCGCAGGCGAAGGCGGGGCCGCGGATGGAGCCGCCGTAGTCGGAGCCGATGTCGAAGGAGGCGCCGCCGGCGGCGACGATGGCCCCCGCGCCCCCGGACGAGCCGGACGGCTGGTAATCGAGGTGGTAGGGGTTTTTGGTGAGGCCGTAGACGAGGTTGACCGTGCCTTTGCCCCCGCCGCCGAGGGTGAACTCGGGGGTGTTGGACTTGCCGAGGAGGATGGCTCCGGCGGCGCGGGAGCGGGCGACGACGGTGGCGTCTTTGCCGGGGACGTAGTCTTTGCGGCCGAGGGTGCCGCCGGTGGAGAGCACGCCGGCGGTGTCGAAGGAATCCTTGATGGTGAAGGGGACGCCGTGGAGGGGGCCGAGGAGCTTGCCCCTGGCGAGGGCGGCGTCGGCGTCGGCGGCCTCGACGAGGGCGCGTTCGTAGCACTTGGCGACGATGGCGTTGATCTTGGGGTTCACCGCGTCGATGCGGGCGATGTGGAGCTTAACCGCCTCGACGGAGGAGATTTTTTTGTCGCGGATGAGGGCGGCGAGTTTGGTCGCCGACATGTAGATGGGGTCGGTGGCGGGGTCTTTGGAAACGAGGTAGGCGGTGGTGGTCTCGGCGGCGCGGAGACGGGAAAGCATGGACGAGGCGACGAAGGCGGCGGCGGTGCCGTAGCCGGTGGTGCGGAGGAAGCGGCGGCGGGAGGTCATGGGATTTAGGATTTATGATTTATGATTTGGGGCGGAGGCACGCAGGTCGGGCCGAGCGGGAGCTCGGCGTTCCCGGGTCGGCGGGTTTTAGATGGCGGGGGGGACGTAGCCGCCGGTGGCGGACTCGATCTTGGCGGCGACGGCGAAGGCCACGTCTTCGCGCCAGGGGCGGGCGATGATTTGCACGCCGATGGGCAAACCCTCGGCCTTGGCGGTGCCGGCGCGGACGACGGCGGCGGGCCAGCCGGTGAGGTTGTAAATGCTGGTGTAGCCGGCGGCGGCGGGGACGGGCTTGGCGAAGGAGGGCGCGGGGAAGGCGTTGGTGGGGCAGATGATGACGTCGTAGGCCTGGAACCACTTGAGCAGGCGGCTGCGCAGGGCGTCGCGTTTTTCCACCAGCTCGGTGAAGGCCGGTGCGGAAATGGTCTCGGGGCGGATGCCGCTGGCGAAGCCGGGGCTGGCCTGGGTGGTGCCGTGTTTGGCGAGCAGGCGCTGGCGCCAGGCGCCGCCGTCGGCGCGGAGGAGTTTGGCGCCGAGTTCGTACCACTCGGGGTCGCCGTCGTGGAAGGCCTCGGTGACGGAGGCGACGGAGCCTTCGAGGGCCTTGAGGGAGGCGCGGACGGCTTCGAGGGTCTCGGGCGTGGGGGCGACGAGTTTGTTGTCGAGGTAGTAGGCGACGCGGAGCTTTTTCAGATCGACGGCGCGGTAGTCGCCGAAGGGCACGTCGGCGGCGAGGGGATCGAGGTCGTCGGAGCCGCTGATCAGCTCGGTGACGAGGGCGAGGTCCTCGATGCGGCGGGCGAGCGGGCCGAGCTCCTGGTAAACGTCCCACGCGCCGCCGTAACCGGGGACGTGGCCGGCGCGGGAGACGCGACCGAGGGTGGGCTTGATGCCAGTGATGCCGCAGGCGTGGGCGGGGGAGCGGATGGAGCCGCCGAAGTCGGAGCCGATGTCGAAGGGGGAACCGCCGGCGGCGACGATGGCGCCGGCGCCGCCGGAGGAGCCGCGCGGGGTGTGGGCGAGGTTGTAGGGATTATAGGTCTGGCCGTGGACGAGGTTGTAGGTGCCGAGGTCGCCGCCCCCGAGGGTGAACTCGGGGGTGTTGGTCTTGCCGAGGAGGATGCCGCCGGCGGCGCGCACGCGGGCGACGACGGTGGCATCGGCGCCGGGGATGAAGTTTTTGCGCCCGAGGGTGCCGGTGGTGGAGACGACGCCGGCGGTCTCGAGCGAGTCCTTGATGGTAAAGGGCACGCCGTGGAGGGGCCCGAGGGAGCGGCCGGAGGCGAGGGCGCCGTCGGCGGCCTCGGCCTCGGCGAGGGCGCGTTCGCGGCACTGCATGACGACGGCGTTGATCTTGGGATTCACCGCGTCGATGCGGGCGTAGAGGGCGGTGACGGCCTCGACGGAGGAGATCTTTTTGGCGCGAATGGCGGCGGCGAGCTGCACGGCCGACATGACGAGGATATCGGTCGAGGCGGCGGGGGTGGACTGGGCTAGGGCGCGGGAGGTGGCGAGGCGGCCGAGGGCGAAGGTGGCGGCGGTGGCGTAGCCGGCGGTGCGGAGGAAGGAGCGGCGCGAGGACATGGAAGAATGGATGATGGGTGATGTATGATGTATGATGTATGATGGCCCGGAATCAGAGGGGGGGCTTTTGCCAGCCGCCGGAGAGGGATTCGAGGTGGGCGCAGGCGGCGAGGACGACGTGGTCTTTCCAGAGTTTGCCGGTGACCATGATGCCGAGGGGCAGGCCCTCGGGGGAGGTGCCGGCGCGCACGACGGCGCTGGGGTAGCCGGTGGTGTTGAACATGCCGTAATAGCTGGAGCCGGGGGTCCAGGGGGTGCCGGGGCCGGCGTCGAGGGGCTGGGCGGGTTTGCCGGCGGCGGGGCAGAGGATGAGGTCGTAGTCCTTCATCCACTGGAGCCAGCGGACCTTGTTGGCATCTTGTTTTTCCCAGAGCTCGATGAGCTCGGCGGTGGTCTTTTCGCCCTGGCCGTAGCGGGCGACGACGGTGGGGGAGACGGACTTGGTGCCCCACTTTTCGGCGAGACGCTTCAGGTAAGACCAGCCGCAGGCGGCCATGAGTTTGAAGCGAATCTCCTCGAGCTCGGTGATGAGATCGCGGGGGAGATCCTCGGTGACCCTGGCTCCGGCGTCGGCGAGCTGTTTGGCGCAACGGCGGACCATCTCCTGGGTCTCGGGCGTGGTGTCGGCGATGCCGTTAGTGGGGAAAAAGGCGACGCGGAGTTTCTTAAGATCGACAGTGGCGGGGTTGCCGTAGGGGACGGGGTAGATGGAGCAGTCGCTCTCGTCGGGGCCGACGAGGAGGGGCATGAGGAGATTCAAGTCCTCGACGCGGCGGGCCATGGGGCCGAGTTCCTGCCATGAATCGAGGTAGCCGCCGAAATCGACGATGTGGCCGGTGCGCGGGATGGTGCCGTAGGTGGGCTTGATGCCGGCGATGCCGTTGTTGTGGGCAGGGCCGCGCACGGAGCCGCCCCAGTCGGTGCCGATGTCGAAGGCGGGGCCGCCGGCGGCGACGATGGCCCCGGCGCCACCGGAGGAGCCGGCGGTGGAGCGGGTGAGATCGTAGGGGTTCTTGGTGGTGCCGTAGATGATGTTGGCGGTGGTGGTGATGCCGGGGATGCCGCCGCCGGCGAGGGTCCACTCGGGGGTGTTGGTTTTGCCGAGGAGGATGGCGCCGGCGGCGCGGAGGCGGGAGACGGCGGTGGCGTCCCTGGGCGGGATGTAGTTGATGCGCCCTACGGTGCCGCCGGTGGAGATGACGCCCTCGGTGTCGATGGAGTCCTTGATGGTCATGGGCACGCCGTGGAGGGGCCCGAGGACCTTGCCGGAGGCGAGGGCGGCGTCGGCGGCGCGGGCCTCGGCGAAGGCGCGCTCGCGGCACTCCATGACGACGGCGTTGATCTTGGGGTTCACCGCGTCGATGCGGGCGCAGGCGAGGGTGACGGCCTCGACGGAGGAGAGTTTTTTGGCGCGGAGGAGGCCGGCGAGTTTGGTGGCCGACATGAAGACGGGGTCTTCGGCGGGATCGGTGGAGGCGAGGTAGGCGGGGCCGGAGGCGGAGGGAGCGGCGCTCGCGGCGGCCAAACGCGAGCTCTCCGCCATGGCGCGGGAGACGAGGAGCTGGGAAAAGAGGGTCGAGGAAGTGGCGAGGCCGGCGGTGCGGAGGAAGCGGCGGCGGGGGCTGGAGGTCATGGGGAATGGATGATGGATGATGTGAGATGTAAGATGGGAAAACGGGCGGAGGGCGCGGGGGCTGAGCGGGGGCTCGGGGTTGTGGGCTAGTGGGTGTCGATGACGGACTGGTAGAGCTTTAGTTTTTCGATGATGGCGGCGCGCTCGGCGGCGGTGGGCGCGGCGGGATTTTTAGCGGGCGGGAGGGCGCCGAATTTTAGGAGGCAGGCCATCAGGAGGATGCGGGCTTTGCTCGCGGTGAGGTTGTTGCCCTCGAGCACGAAGTTGCGCTCGTTGGCCTGCATGAAGCCGTGAGCGTCGCCGCGGGCGGCCTTCAGCACCGGGAAGCCGCTGAGCGCGGCGCGTTCGAGGGCGGCTTCGATCGGCGCGATCTGGCTGCCGTAGGGAGCGAGGCCTTCGCCGATAAAACCGGCGAGCTGCGGCGGACCGTCGAGCAAAGCCTGGAGGCGGGCGAGGATCTCGACCTGGGAGGCGGGGTCGCGGGAGTTGTCGTCATCCGTCTGCCAGCGCGCGGATTTGACGAAGGTGACCAGCGGAACGGACGCGGGTAGGAGAAAGCCTTCCGCATCCTTGATCGCGAAGGCGACGGTCGCGAGGCCGCTTTCGGCGACGGCGACGGCGGGGACGGACGCGGGCAGCGTGGGCAGGCGAAGCTCGGAGCGGTGGGTGGACTTGCGGACGGGCAGAAACGTGAGCTTCGCCCCGTAGCCCATGGTGCCGACGATGCCGCCATAACCGCCGGTCACGACATAACCGCCGGGGCGGGCGTCGCCCTTTTGGATTTCCCGCGCGTTGTAGATGACGTTGTCCTGCACCATCACGGCTCCCACCCGATCACGGCCGTCGGCATCGGCCCAGACGCGGGAGCGAATGTAATCAACCGTGTCCACCAGGTTGCCGTCACCGTCGGCGGAGATGTATCCGCGCGCGCGCTGGGCGGCGTTGCCGACCAGCGGGTGAGGGGTGTCGATCAGCAAGCCGAGCCAGTAGGTGGTGTCCTCGATGTTGGGGCTGCCCTCCATCCAGATGGCTCCGGCGTAGTCGCCCGAGGAGAGGACGCGCTGGACGACGTTGGTGGCGCGGGCAAGGTGGCGGCGCGAGCCCGAGGCACCGTAGGGACCGTAGGTGAAAAAGTCTTCGCCTAGCGTCTCCGGGGGGATGTCACCGGTCCCCGCATCGGTGCGCTCGGAGGCCGGCAGGCCTTTGGTGTAACCGGCGGAGGGGGCGGGCCGGTAAAAATCAAACTGGGCCTTCTCGTAGATACGGGCGCCGGCGCGCTCGATTTCCTCGAAGATGCGCGCTCCATCCGGGTAAAACGTCTGACGGGAACGCGCGAAGGGCGCGCCCGGTGCGGCGGCGGTGGAATCCCAGGCGGAGCCGTCGGCCTGGCGTCCCATGTAGGGCAAGGGATAAAGGCCGTCCTCCGGGCGGAGAGTGACGGCGTAGACGGGTTTGTCGGCGGGCGAGCGGCGGGTTTTGGAAAAGCTGCCGTCGGTGGCAACATAGCCATCGGGCGCGGCGTAGAGCTCGGCGACGTCGCGCTCGAGCGGGTGGGCGGTGAACTGCTCGACATAGATCGTGACCGGCGCGGCGAGGCGTTGCGGGAAGAGGCGGTCGAAGGCGAGCGGACGACCATCAAGCCCGTTGACCAGGGGCAGCCCGGCAGCCGAGCGGGCTTTGTTGGACGTGATGAGCTGCGGGGAGTTTTGGATGGTCGCGGTCGGCCCGGAGAAAACCGCGATTTTCGGTTTGTCTCCGGGGGCGGAGGCGGCGGGTAACGCCGGGCCGAGGAGCGAACCGGCCAGGAGTTGAAGGAGAAGTCTGGCGGCGGTTCGGGAGCGCATGGGGGTAGGGGCGGAGGCTTAGTAAATGAGTTTCTCGAACCCGATGGGCGGCGTGGTGGGCGGGAGTTTACGCTGGGGGTGGGCCTGCTCGTAGGCGTAGGCGATCTTGAGGATGGTGGCCTCGCTGAAGCGGCGACCGATGAACTCGATGCCGACGGGCACGCCGTCGGTGTTGAAGCCGGCGGGCACGGTGAGGGTGGGCAAACCGGTGACGGTGGAGATGCGGTTGCCGGTGCCGGCCGCCGTGGCGCCGCCACCCTCGGGCAAGGGGGTGTTGCCGCCGTCTTTCACAGACTCGGCGATGGTGCGGACGGGCTTGGTCTCGTGCGGGTAGACGAGGGCGTCGAGCTGCCAACGATCCATCAGCTCGTGGATGAACTGGCGGGCGACGGCGCGGCCCTTGTAGAGGCCGAGGTAGGCGTTGCTGCCCGTGAGGTCGTCGGCGGCCTGCTCCTCGGCGTAGCGGGTTTCCAGGCGACCGAGGATGCCGCCGTTGGCCAACAGGTCGGGGATGGTTTTGATCGGGAAGGCGGGACCGCGCAGGGCGAAATAGAGTTCGAGGGCGGCGCGGTTTTCAAAGCGGCCGTAGTTGGTCTCACGAAGGATGGTCCAGAGGTCGGCATTGACCGGGAGCGGGTCGAGGATGACGGCACCCTCGGCCTTCATCTTGGCGATGGCGGCGTCAATGAGGGCGACGGCGGGGGCATCGGCGGCGTCCTTGCCGAAGAGTTCGCGGACGACGCCGATGCGGGCGCCCTTGAGGCCGTCTTTGCGAAGGGAGGAGAGGTAGTTATCCGAGGGGGTGTGGCCTAGGCCCTGGTAGGTGAAGAGGTCGCCCGCGTCGGTGCCGGCCATGACGGACATGGCGATGGCGGCGTCGGTGACGTTGCGGGTCATGGGGCCGGCGCGGTCGTAGGTGATGGAGATGGGGATGATGCCGCCGCGCGAGACGAGGCCCTCGGAGGGGGAGAAGCCGACGAGGTTGGCCTTGGTGGCGGGGTTGCGGATGGAGGAGCCGGTCTCGGTGCCGAGACCGATCCAGCCCATCAGGCTGGCGACGGCGACGCCGGAGCCGCCGGAGGAGCCGCCGGGAATTTTGGCGAGGTTGTAGGGGTTGAGGACCTGGCCGCCGAGGGAGCTGGTGCCGGTGGAGCCGCGCGCGAACTCGTCGAGATTCGTCTTGGCGAGAATGATGGCCCCGGCGGCGCGCAGGCGGGCGACGGTGAACGCATCGCGGCCCGGGGTGGTGCCGGCGAGGGCCTTGGCTCCGCCGGTGGTGGGCAGATCGAAGGTGTCGTAGTTGTCTTTCACTACGATGGGGACGCCGTGCAGCGGCGAGCGCGGGCCCCTGGCCTTGCGCTCGGCGTCGAGTTCGCGGGCGATCTTGAGCGCGTCGGGGTGGACGAGGAGGATGGAGTTGAGCTTGGGGCCGGCCTGGTCGTAGGCGGCGATGCGCTTCAGGTAGGCCTCGACGACGCGCTCGGAGGTGAGGCCCGCGTCATAGGCTTTTTGCAGGTCGAGGACGGTGGCGGTGTTGAGGTCGAGCTCGGCGGCCGGGAGAAGGGCCCCCGAGCAGGCGAGAGCGAGGGCGAGGCAGGCGGTGCGAAGTGGGCGCATGGCGATCATGAAACGACGATGGAGAACGGGCGAAACAGGCGGGGGTGGTCAGGACTTAATACTCGCTGAAGATGCGCTGGATCTCGGCGAGGTCGGTGGTCTTGGTGAGCGCGAGCTGGAGAAGGACGCGGGCTTTTTCCGGGTGGAGGTTGTCGCCTGGGACCATCTTGGCCTCGCGACGACGAGGCGTATCTTGAACGCGGCCGCCGTAGGTGCGGGCGGTCATGACGACCACGACGCCCTTTTCCTGGGCGCGCTTGATTGCGGCCTGTTGGCTGAGAGTGGCCCCGCCGGCACCGACGCCGTCGATGATGAGGCCCTTCACCCCGTGCTCGACGGCAGCGTCGATGAAGTAACCCGGGGCCTCACGGTAGCCGTAGAAAATCTCAACCGCAGGGACGGTCGGATAATCTTGGCCGGCGAACTCGGAATTGACGGTGTGGCGGCGCACCACATCGCGCTGGAAAACGATCCGATCGGGATCGGCAAAGCCGATCGCACCGACGTCCACGCCCTTGAAGGTGTGGGTGCGGTAGGCGCTGGTTTTGTCCACATCGCGGGCCGGGGTGATGAGGTTGTTCGTGCTGTGCAGCACGCCCTTGCCCCAGGCGTCTTTGGAGGCGGCGACGCGGAAGGCGTCGTAAAGATTACGCGGACCATCGCCGGACATGGCGCTCCAGGGGCGCTGCGAGCCCACGTAAACGATGGGTTTGTTCGTCTTCACGGTCAGGGTCATGTAATAGGCCACCTCGGAAAGGGTGTTGGTGCCGTGGGTGACCACCATGCCGTCCACGGTGGGATCGGCGGCGAGTTCGTTCAGGCGTTTGGAGACGCGGTGAAAGTCCTCGTGCGTTTCGGTGCCGGAGGCGCGGTTCAGGGGAGCCCGCTGGTCATCGACCGTGATGCGGGCGACGCCGTTTAACTCGGGCATAGCGTTGACCCAATCGATGGGCTCGACCCGGGGTAGAACGCCGCCGCCGTAGTTGGTGACATTGGACCGGGGCGCTCCTCGGCTGGCGATGGTGCCGCCCATGGAGACGAGGACGATGCGTGGCAACGTGGACGCATCCGCCGGCGCGGGCGGGAGGGGAGCGTAGGTGGGAATTTCTTGGGCGGGGGCCAAGGAACCGAGACTGAGGGCGCAGAATAGAAGGGCGGCGGAGGAAAGAGATTTCATAAAGAGTGGGTCGTGTTGGCGGTCGGAGCGGTGCGGAGGAGGGCTCAGTATTCGGTGAAGATGCGCTGAATCTCTTTAGGATCGCTGGTCTTCGTAAGGGCGAGGCGCAGGAGGATGCGGGCCTTGTGGGGATCGATGTTGTCGGAGGTGATGATCTGGCGATCAACCATGCGGGTGCTCTCCAAAACGCGGCCGGAGCCCTTGCGATCGCTCATCACGAAAACGACTCCCTTGGCCTGGCCGTCTTTGGTGGCGGCGTCGCTGCGTCCGGTCAGGATAACACCCTTGGCTCCGGCGGCGACGAAGGCATCGATGGCGACGCGGTCGGCCTCTTGATGGGTGTAAACGATGTCGACCCGAGGCAGCGCGGTGAGGCCCGAGACATCGAACTCGGATTTCTTGGTATGCCGGGTAATCTGCTTACGGTAGAATACGATTTGATCGGAGTCAGCGTATCCGAGGGGGCCGACATCGCGGGCGACAAAGGTATCCATGCGATTCGTGTTGCCCTTGGTGGTGTCGCGCGCGGCGTTGATTTCGTCGTTGAGCAGGATCATCACCCCGTGACCGACCGCGTTGGGAGCGGCGGCCACGCGCACCGCGTTCATCAGGTTAAACGGACCGTCACGGCTGACGCCGGTGAAGGGACGCATCGCCCCGACGACCACGACGGGTTTGTCGGAATTTACCACGAGGTTGAGGAAATAGGCGGTTTCCTCGAGCGTGGCGGTTCCGTGGGTGACGACGGCACCGGCGGAGTCGGGCTGGGCGAGCCACTCGTTAATGGCTTTGGCCAGCTTGAGCTGGATCTCGGTGTTCACGCTCGGCGAGCCGACGTTGGAAATTTCCAGATAAGAAATGTCCGCGAACTCCTTCATCTCGGGAAGGTCGGCGACGAGTTCGTCGGGCGAGACCTTGGAGGCGTCATACTCCATGTGCTGCTGGCGATGGATGCCTTTGCTCTGGATGGTGCCGCCGGTGGTGAACAGCTTGACCTTCGGGAGATCGGCAAAGGCAGCATTGGCGGCGAGGCATGCAAGGAGCGCGAGCGCGGCCGAAGCGAGTCGGCGAGGCGGAAAAAAGGGAGAGGAGATCATGAGGGTGCGGTAAAGAGCGGGAGGACGCCGGGGGCGGCGGGAAAAGAAAGGCCGGCCGTCAGAAGCGCGCCCCGGCGAGCCGCAAAAAAAGCGGATCGGGATAAGCGCGCTTGAAGGGCCGGCATGTAAGAGACCGAGGCGGGCAGGCGTAACGGGACGGGGAGAATCTGCTGTGGCGGAAAGGGCTCAATACTCGTCGAAGATACGCTTAATATCGGCGAGGTCGGTGGTCTTGGTCAGCGCCATCTGCAGGAGCATGCGGGCTTTTTCCGGCTGGAGATTGTCACCGGGGACGATCTTGGCCTCGGTGCGGCGCGGGGTCTCTTGGACGCGACCGCCGCGGGTGCGGGCCGTGGCGACGACGACCACGCCCTTGGCCTGGGCGCGCTTGATCGCCTCGGCCTGATCGCCGCCCGGGGAGCCTGCCCCGGTGCCGTCAACGATGATGCCCTTGACGCCTTTTTCGACCAGGTGGTCGATCAGGTAGCCGGGCGACTCGGTGTAGGCGTACACGATCTCCACCGGAGGCAAACTCGCGGGAAGGGTCGCGATGTTGAATTCGGAATTCGAGGTGTGACGACGGACGGGCTTGGTGTAGATCACAACCTTATCGGAGTCGGCGTAACCGAAGGGACCGATGTCGTAGCTCTTAAAGGTCTCCACCCGATAGGCGCTCGTCTTGGTGACATCGCGGGCTCCGTTCAGGGTGTCGTTCATCATGTGCAGCACGCCCATGCCGCCGGCGGCGGGGGTGGCGGCGACGCGCACGGCATTCACGAGGTTGAGGTGGCCATCGGTGCTGATTCCGGACCAAGGGCGCTGTGAGCCGACGAAAACGAGCGGCTTTTCCACCGACACGGTGAGGTGCATGAACCAGGCGCTCTCCGCGAGGGTATTGGTGCCGTGGGTGACGACGATGCCGTCCACGGAAGCGTCTTTGGCGAGTTCCTGAAGACGTTTGGCGACCCGGTAGAGCTGGGTGAACCTCGTGCCGCCGACCGTGCCTTCCGGTTGGCGTAGATCCTCGGCGGTGACCGTGGCGTAGTTCTGGAGCTCGGGAACATCCTTGAGCCAAACCTCGGGCCCGATGCTGTTGCCCGGACCTCCGTAGTCGTTGAGGTTCATGCGGGTGTCGCCGACGCTGGCGATGGTGCCGCCCATGGATACGATGACGACCTTGGGCTTGGCCCATGAGGAAGCCGCCAGCGTCGCGAGCACGCCGGCAAGGAGAACGATCCGTGCGAATGATTTCATTTTTTCGATGGTGGGTTAGAGGGGAAAATTTCGGGGGGAGGCGTCAGATCGCGGGGCGCTTCCAGCCGCCAAACTTGGCCTCGACCGCGGCCAAACCGGCGATGACGACCTCGTCGCGCCAAGGCTGGGCGGTGAGCATCACGCCGAGAGGCATGTGCTCCGGCGAGGTGCCGGCGCGGACGACGCCGCTGGGCCATCCGGTAAGGTTATAGGTCGTGGTAAACCCGGAACCACGGCGGGTAGGAGACTCCTCGCCGATCACTTGAGCGGGGCCGAGAGCGGGCGGGCAGACGATGAGATCGAATTTCTGCACCCACGACACCATGCGGCTGCGCCACGCGTCCCGCTCTTCCAGCATGCGGGTAAAGTCCGCGGTGGGCACCATCGGGTAATCGAGCACGCGATCCGGGCCGGGTTTGGTCGTCCCATGTTTGGCCACGAGCCGACGCTGCCACGCGTGGCCGTCGCCCTGGCGCAGTTTGGTCGAGAGTTCGGCCGCCTCGATGGCCCCGGGCGGGTGGGACTCCTCGACTTTGCAGCCAAGGCCCTCGAATAATTTGGCGGTGTCGATCACCACCTGCGTCATCTCGGCGGTGGGCTTGGCCGAATCGGAGGCCAAGCTGGTGTAGTAGGCGATACGAAGCTTCGACACATCGACGGTGGAGGGATCGGTCCAAGGCATGGGCGCGATGCAGGCGTCGAACCCGTCGGGACCACACAGCAGAGGCATGAGCAGCGCCAGATCCTCGACCCTGCGCGCCATCGGCCCGCCTTGCTGATAACTGTCAAACACGCCGCCAAAATCCACGATGTGCCCGGTGCGAGGGACGCGCCCGGTCTGGGGCTTGATTCCGGCGATGCCGTTGGCATGGGCCGGGCCACGCACGGAGCCTCCGAAATCGGTGCCGATATCAAACGGGGCACCGCCCGCCGCGACGATGGCCCCTCCGCCTCCGGTCGAGCCGGAGGTGGAGCGCGTCACGTCGTAGGGATTGCGCGACATGCCGTAGAGGATGTTCACGGTGGTCCCCAGACCGGTTATCCCGCCCAGGGTGAATTCGGGGGTATTGGTTTTGCCGAGCAGGATGGCCCCGGCGGCGCGGAGGCGGGCGACGATGGTGGCGTCTTTCTCGGGCACGAAAAACGCCCGGCCCTGGGTGCCTCCGGTCGAGATGACCTCGGCGGTATCCCAAGAGTCCTTGATCGCCATCGGCACGCCGTGCAGGGGGCCCTTGAGCTGGCCCCGAGCGAGCGCGGCGTCGGCGGCGCGGGCCTCGGCATAGGCGCGATCCCGGCAGAACTGAACGATCGCATTCAGCTTGGGATTGACGACGTCGATGCGTGCAAAGTGAGCGGTCACGACCTCGAGCGCGGAGACCTTCTTCTCTCGAATGAGCTGGGCGATTTTGGTCGCCGACATGAACACGAGGTCCTCGGTGGGATCGGTGGAGCGAGCGGCGGCGGGCGGTGCGGTGCGCGCCGGGGCCTGGGCAAAGGCGACAGCCGGCAGACTGGCCAGGAGGGCTCCGCCGACCGAGCGGCCGGCACCCCGAAAAAACGAACGTCGATTGAGGCGAGTGGGGGAGGACATGGATGGAAGATTCCCGGTTAGAGGGTGGGCTTGGAGTACCCGCCGGTGCCCGCTTCGACGAAGGCGGCGGCGGCGAGAGAGATGTCCTCGCGCCAAGGCTTGGTGATGAGTTGCACGCCGATCGGCAGCCCGTCGGGGGAGGTGCCGGCGCGCACCACGGAGCCGGGCCAACCGGTGTTGTTATAGGTGGCGGTGTAGCCGTAGTTGCCGGCTTCCGTCGGCGTCCAACGCGGTTCGTCCGGCCAGGGCTGCGCGGGGGTGCGGTTGGCCGGGCAGATGACGAGATCGTAGGGCTGCACCCACTGGAGAAACTTGGTGCGACAGGCATCCTCGGCCTCGGCGAGCCGGGTAAACTCCGCAGTGTCGCACTGCGGCGTATCCACCAGACTGATGACCGGGGAAATCTGGGTGGTGCCATGTTTGACCGCCATGCGCTTCACCCAGGCGCGGCCATCGGCGGTGGCCAAGGCGTTGCGAATTTCCTGCATCTCCTTGATCAGCGAGACGGGCGCATCCTCCACGATGGTGACGCCGATAGCGCGAAACAGGGCCACCGTTTTTTGCACGGCGGCGACCGTCTCGGCGGTGCATTTATCGCGCGATCCGTTCTCGATGTAGAAGGCCACTTTGATCGCTTTGAGATCCACCTTTGAAACATCGGCCCATGGCATGGGAGGGATCGCGGCGTCGATGTAGTCGGGCCCGGAGATCAAAGGCAGGATAAGCTGCAAATCCTCCGACCACCGCGCCATGGGGCCGATGGCCTGATAGGCGTCAAAATAACCACCGTAGTCCACGATGTGGCCGGTGCGTGGCACGCGGCCTTGTTGAGGCTTGATGCCGGTGATGCCGCAGAAGTGGGCCGGGCCGCGGATCGAGCCGCCAAAGTCCGTGCCAATGTCGAAAGGAGAGCCCCCGGCCGCGATGATGGCGGCCCCGCCACCGGTGGAGCCACCGGGCTGGTAGCCCAGCTTGTAGGGATTGTGGGTCTTGTCGTAGATCAGATTGGTCGTCTGGCCGGAGAGGGTGAACTCGGGCGTATTCGTCTTACCCAACAGGATGGCCCCGGCGGCGCGCACGCGCTGCACGTAGGTGGCGTCGCGGCCGGGGATGAAATTCTTGCGCCCGAGGGTGCCGCCGGTGGAGACGACGCCCTGGGTGTCGTGCGAATCCTTCATCGTGCAAGGCACGCCGTGAAGCGGCCCGAAGAATTTGCCGGCGGCGGTGGCCTCGTCGCAGCGCTTGGCCTCCTGGAGGGCGCGCTCGTAGCACTTAAAGACGACCGCATTGATCTTCGGATTCACCGCTTCGATACGATCAATGTGGAGGCGGACCAGCTCGACAGAGGAGATCGCTTTGGTGCGAATCAAGGCGGCCTGCCGGGTGGCGGAGGTGAAAAGCGGATCGTCCGGTAACACCGCCCGGCTGGTAGAGGCCTCTAGACGAAGGCGGCTGGCCAGCACGGCGGCACCGGACAACAGACCGAGATTGCGAAGAAACCGTCGACGCGAGCGGGGCGCGCTTAAGGTGGGAAGGTTCATGAAGGGTGGAAGCGCGGGAAAGAGGGAGCGAGAACGCGGAGACGCGCTTCGCGTGCGGCGGAGGAAGTTTTGACCCTCAGCATGCGATGTGCTCCCTTCGGGGCCAATTGGGCGGATAGCGCAGGATTCAACCGAGGGGCCGCCGGCGTGTGGTTTTATTCAATCAAAGGCCGGATCGAACCGGGCGACCGGAGGGGATAAAAACGAAGATGCCCGCACCTTTCAGTGCGGGCATCGTTGACCGAGCGGAAGTGGGTGGCGGGAACTGAATCAGTAGGTGAATTTCTCTCCAGGAAGGGCGGGCGTGGTGGAGGGCCAGGTGATGCGGGGCCGGGCCTGTTCAAAGGCATAGGCGTAGCCGAGGATGCGGGGTTCGCTGAAAGCGGGGCCGAGGAAACTGATTGTGATGGGAAGCTTGTCCTTGGTGAGGCCGGCGGGGACTTGCACGTCGGGGAACTGGGTCACGTTGGCGATATTGGTGAGCGACGGCGGGACGGAGGCGGGATCGGGAACAAAGGTGGCGGCGTCGGCACGGATCAGCGGGGTGCTCGTGGGGCGTGTCGGGTAGACGAGGGCATCGAGCCGGTGGCGCTCCATGAGTCCGAGCACACCGTCGCGCACCATCGCCATGCCGTGGTCTTTGGCGGCGAGGTAGGAGAGGGATTCGGGCGACGGGCCGGCGTTGCTGACGCGGAAACGATCATAAAGGGCGGGATACGGAATGAGTTTGCCGCGAGGGCTGGTGAAGGCATCGGAGCGTGCGATCATCTCGGTGAGAGTCTTGGGAAACTGGGGCGCCAATGGGGCGAGATAGATTTTGTATTGTTCCCGGATGTCGACGTCGCGGACGGCGTCCATGATGGAGGCGCGGGATTCGAGCACGTATTTGGGAAAGTTGATCGGATCGACGAGTTCGGCGCCTTGGGCGCGGAGATCGACGAGGGCGGCCTCGAAAAGGCGGTCCACCTCGGGGTCCTGGCCGAGGAAGTCACGAACGACCCCGAGACGCGCGCCCTTGAGCGCGTCTTTTCTGAGATAAGGGGTGTAGTCGCGTTGAAAGAGCCCGGCGCTGCGGCTGGTCAGGGGATCGGCGGGATCGACACCCGTCATGTAGCCGAGGGCGAGCGCGGCGTCGTAAACCGAGCGTGCCATGGGGCCGCCGGTATCAAAAGTGAGCACGCGGGGGATGATGCCGCTGCGAGACAGGAGCCCGTTGGTGGGTTTGATGCCGACGACGCCGTTGGCGAAGGCGGGGCCGCGGATGGAGCCGCCGGTATCGGTGCCGAGGCCGAGCGGGGCGAACCAGGCGGCGAGGCCGACGCCGGTGCCGCCGGAGGAGCCGAGCGGCACGCGATTGAGGTCGTGGGGATTTTTGGTCTGGCCGCCGAGCGAGCTGAAGCCGATGCCGCCGGCGGCAAACTCGTCGAGGTTGGTTTTGGCCAGCATGATCGCGCCGGCGTCGCGCAGGCCCTTGATATTGGGGGCGTCGGCGGAGGAAATGTTGCCCTCCAGCAGGAAGGACCCGCCGGTATTGGGCAGGCCGACGACATCAAAATTATCCTTTACGAGGACGGGGATCCCGTGGAGCGGGCTACGAACCTTGCCGGCCTTCCGTTCGGCGTCCAGGGCGCGGGCCTCGGCGAGGGCCTGGGGGTTGACGAGGATGATGGAGTTGAGCGACGGGCCTTTCTGGTCGTAGGCGGCGATGCGGGCGAGGTAGAGCGTGACGAGTTTTTCCGAAGTCAGGGCGCCGGCGGAGAAGGCGGCGTTGATATCCTGGATCGTCGCGGTGGAGAGGTTGAACTCGGCCGCGCGGACGGCGGGGGTGGTGAACGCGAGCGCGGCGATGGAGCCGGCGAGCGTGAGGCGGGTGAGGATGAAGTGTTTCATGGAAGGGAAAGCGAGGTGCGCGAGACGGATCAATACTCGGCAAACATGCGCGAGATGGTGGGGATGTCGGTGGTTTGGGTGAGGGCGAACTGGAGAAGGATACGTGCCTTCTCCGGAGGGAGATTGTCGCCGGGGACGACCTTGGCCTCGGTGCGGCGCGGAGTCTCCTGCACGCGACCTCCGCGGGTGCGGGCGGTGGCGACGATGACGACGCCGGCGGCCTGGGCCTTTTTGATCGCCTCAGTCATGGACCCGGGAATCGAGCCGGCGCCGGTGCCGTCCACCACGATGCCTTTCACGCCGGCGGCCACCATCGCGTCCACGATGTAGCCGGGAGTTTGGTGATAGGCATACATGACCTCGACGTCGGGCAAAGTGGCGGGAAGGCGGGCAATGTTGAACTCGGATTTGTGGGTGTGGCGGCGGGTGGACTCGGTGTAGAACTTCACGACGTCGGGGTCGGCCACGCCGATGACGCCGTAGTCGACGCCCTGGAAGGTATGCATACGGTAGGCGCTCAGTTTGCTCACGTCGCGAATGGGGTAGATGTTCTGATTCATGGCGTGCAGTACGCCCTTGCCGGCGGCGGCGGGGGAGGCGGCGACGCGCACGGCGTTGACCATGTTGAGAGGGCCGTCGCCGCTGAGGGCGGTCCAGGGGCGTTGGGAGCCGACCATGACGACGGGTTTCTTGATGTTCACGATCAGGCCGAGGAAGTAACCGGTCTCGACCATGATGTTGGTGCCGTGGGTGATGACGACGCCGTCGATGGTGTCGTCGGTGGCGATCTCCTGGAGGCGTTTGGCAACGCGCAGCCAGTGGGCGGTGTCGCTGGTGGGGGCGGTGCCGTCGGGGGCGGCGGGCAGGCGGAGATCCTCGGGGGTGACGCGGGCGTAGAGGGCGAGGTCGGGCAGGTCGGCGATCCACTGCTCGGGGCTGAGGCGGGGGGCGCCGTAGTCGGTGACGTTGAGGCGTTCTTTGGCGGTGCCGGAGATGGTGCCGCCGAGGGAGAGGAGGCGGACGCGGGGCTTTTCCACGATGCCCGGCGGTAGGCGGTCGGGAATCTCGGCGGCGACGAGAATAGGCGCAAAGGCGACGAGGGAAAGGAAAGCGAGGGAGGCGGAGAAAAAAGTGCGCATGATGATCGGGTAGCGGGTGACGGGAGCGGGCATTGTATTCGGGGAATCAATACTCATTGAAAATGCGCTGGAGCTCCCGCGCATCGGTGGTCATGCTCAGGGCGAGGCGGAGGAGAATACGGGATTTTTGCGGGTTCAGGTTGTCGGACGTGATCCGGCCGCGGGCGGCGGCGTTGTCGCTGACCGTGACGCGCCCGGCGCCCTTGCGATCACTCTGCACGATGATCACCCCCTTCGATTGCGCGGCGAGAAAGGCGCGGGCAAACGACGGGGCTCCGTCGGCGGCCACGATGCCCTTCACCCCTTCCTCAACGAGGGCGTTGATTGGCGCGGCGCTGGCTTCCTGGTGGCCGTAAACGACGCCGACATCGGGGAGTCCGGTAAGGGCGGAGATATCAAACTCGCTCTTGGATGTGTGGCGGGTGAGGGGGTTGCGATCAATGACCACCCGATCGGTATCCACGAAGCCAATCGGTCCGAGTTCGCGCGAAACGAAGGTCTCGACATGATAGGTGTGTCCTTTGGTGACGAAGCGGGCGGAGTGAATGGTGTCGTTGAGCACCACCAAGGCGCCCTTGCCGACGGCGGCGGGGGCGGCGGCGACGCGGACCGCGTTGTATAAATTGTACGGACCGTCGCGGCTGATCGCGGTGAACGGGCGCATCGCCCCCACCACCACGACCGGCTTGTCGGACTTCACCGTGAGGTGGAGGAAGTAGGCGGTTTCTTCGAGCGTGCCGGTGCCATGGGTGACGACCGCGCCAGCCACCTCGGGGCGGGCGAGGGCGGCCGTGATCGCCTTGGAGAGACGGAGCAGGCGCTCGGTATTGATGCTACCGGAACCCACGTTGGAAATTTCCGTGACCTCGATCCGGGCGAGCGCTTTGAGCTCGGGCAGGTCGGCGAGAAGCTCGTCGGGCGTGACACGGCTCTCGTTGTATTCGGCGAGCGTGAGGCGATGGGTGCCTTTGCTCTGGATAGTGCCGCCGGTGGCGAAAAGGGCGACGAGCGGAAGCTCGGCGGCGCGGGCGGTCGGCGGCGTCGCGAGGGTGACGAGGGCGAGGGCGAGAAGGAGGAGAAAACGCATGGCAGTGGGATTAGTAGGTGAAGGATTCGCCGGGCAGGGCGGGCGTCGTGGGTGGGGTGACGCGGGCCGGCGCGGCCTGCTCAAAGGCGTAGGCCATAGCCAGAAGTCGGGGCTCGCTATAGGCGGCGCCAAGGAAGGAGAGGGTGACGGGCAGCTTCGTGGCGGTGACGCCGGCGGGCACGATCACGTCGGGGAAGCCGGTGATGTTGGCGATGCTGGTGGCGCTTTCCGGACGAGGGATGGCGTAGTCGCGTTTGATCGGCAGGGCGGGCTCCTGGCTGGTGGGATAGATGAAGGCGTCGAGCTGATGCTTGTAGAGCAGGGCATCGAGGTGGCCGGCGATCAGGGCGGGGGCGTGGGCGGCAACGGCGAGGTAAACGGGGTCGTCGAGGTCGAGACCGGCCTCCTCGACCTTGAATGCCTCCCAGCGGCTGGGGTTGGCGACCTGGCCGGGCTTCGGCTTAAATTTCTCCGAGAGCGTGATCAGCTCGGCGAGGGTGCGCGGGTAGCCGGGCTTGAGGGTGGCGAGGTAATCGGCGATCTGGGCCTTGAACTCGCCCGGGCGCATGAGGTTGTGCAGCGACTGGCGCTCGACGATGTATTTGGGGAGCGTGATCTCAATAATGGTGGCACCGGCGGCCTCGAGGCGGGAGCGGGTGGCGGCGAAGACCTGCTTGGTGCCTTCGTCGGTCCCGGCGTAGTCGGTGAGGACGGCGAGGCGGGCGCCCTTGAGCGCACCCTTGTCGAGGAACTTGGTGTAGTCGGTGTGGAAACGGCCGACGCTCGTGGCGGTGGCGGGATCGGCGGGATCGAGGCCGGCGGTGACGCCGAGCGAGACCGCGAGATCGTATACGCTCCGGGTCATGGGACCACCGGTATCGAAGGTAAGGCCGAGCGGGATGATGCCATCGCGCGACATGAGGCCGCGGGTGGGTTTGACGGCGGCGATGCCGTTGGCGGCGGCGGGGCCGCGGATGGAGCCGCCGGTGTCGGTGCCGTAACCGAGCGGGGCAAACCAGGCCGCGATGGCCGCGCCGGTGCCGCCGGAGGAACCGGCCGGGCCGCGGGTGAGATCGTGAGGATTCAGGCTTTGGCCGCCTAGGGAGCTGAAGCCGTTGCTGGCGCGACCGCTGGAGGCGAACTCGCTGAGGTTGGCCTTGGCGAGGATGACGGCCCCGGCCTCGCGGAGTTTTTTGACCGAGTAGGCGTCGTCGGGGGGCACGGATCCTTCGAGGAAAACCGAGCCGCCGGTGGTGGCCATGTCGGCGGTGTCGAAGTTGTCCTTCAGGATGATGGGGATGCCGTGGAGCGGGCCCCGGACCTTGCCGGACTTGCGTTCGGCATCCAGTGCCCGGGCCTCGGCCAGGGCCCTTGGGTTGACCAGGATCAGGGAGTTGAGGGCCGGGCCCTTGTCCTCGTAGGCGGCGATGCGGGCGAGGGAGAGCTGGACGAGTTTCTCCGAAGTGAGGGCGCCGGCGGCGACCGCGGCGTTGATGTCGGCGATGGTGGCGGTTTCCAGGTTAAAGGTCGCGGCCCGAAGGCCGGGGGTCGCGAGCGCAAGAACGCAGGCGAGGAGAGCGGGAGATAGGGAGCGGGCGAGGCGCATGTGAGTGATGAGTTGTAGGATAAAAGTGGATACGAAATCAGTAGCTGAATGTTTCCCCGGGCAGAGCGGGGGTGGAGGGCGGGAGCTTGCGCACCGGGCCGGCCTCGGCCTCGTAGCCGGAAGCGAGCTTGATGAGCGTCGGCTCGCTCCAGGGACGACCGAGGAATTCCAAACCCACGGGGTTGCCGTCGGGGGTAAAGCCCATGGGGACGACGAGCGCGGGCAGACCAGTGGCGGGGCTGAGCGACATCGTGTCCGTGTAAACCGTGGGCGGGTGCTTCTCGTCGATCAAGGTGGGGCGGCGCAGGCGGTGGGGATAGACCAGGGCGTCGAGCTGATACTTGTCCATCAGCGCGATGACTGCTTCGCGCAGGGCGGCCTTGCCCTCGAGCGTGGCGCGATACTCGGGATCGTGGTTCAGGTCGGTGGGCGTGGCGATAAGCGCGCGATCAGAGCCGCGCGGTTGGATGCCCGCGTGCCCGAGCAGGAGCTCGGATGCGTTTTTGAACGGATAACCCGGGCCCTGGCGCGCGAGGTAGAGGTTGATCGCGTGGATGCGTTCGTAACGGCTGGGAAGGCTGTTTGCCTGCAGGTAGGCCTTGAGGTCGATGCCCAGGGCCAAGGGATCGTAAACCTTGGCCCCGGCCTTCGGGAGAACGGCGATCGCCTGCTTGGTCAGTTCAAGCACCTCCGGCTCGGCGACACCGAAATCGAAACTCTCGGCCAGCACGCCGATGCGCGCCCCGCGCAGGCCGGCGGGGTTGAGGTAGGAGACGTAGGTTTTCTCCGGCATCTGCCCGAGGCTCTGCGCGGTCCACATGTCGAAGGAGTCAAAGCCCGCCAACACATCCAAGGAGGCGGCGAGATCGTACATCGAGCGGGTCATGGGGCCGCCGCGCTCGCCGGTGAGGTAACTCGCCATCTGGCCATCGCGGGAGATGAGGCCCGACGTGGTGGCGATGCCGTAGAGATTACCGTCGCTGGTGGGCGTGCGAATGGAAAAGCCGGTCTCGCTGCCGAGGCCGATGGTGCCGAAAACGGCGGCCAAGGCGGCGGAGGTGCCGGAACTGGACCAGCCGGGGTTGCGCTTCAGGTCGAAGGGATTGCGGCTATTGCCACCGAGGGTGGAGGCGGAGAGATTCGCCCCGGTGGCGAACCAATCGGACTGGTTGGTCTTGCCCAGAATAATGACCCCGGCCTCGCGCAGTTTGGCGACGACGAACGCGTCCTTGGTGGGCTTTACGCCCTTCAGCGGGAGGTAGCCGCCGGTGGTGGGCATATCGACGGTATCAAACACGTCTTTCACCACCGCGACCGTACCATGCAGCGGACCGCGCGCTTTGCCGGATGCGCGCTCCGCATCGAGCGCACGGGCCTCGGCCAAGGCGTTCTCGTTGAGATGGAGAAAGGAGGCGATCGCCGGACCCTTTTTGTCGTAGGCCGCGACGCGGGCGAGGTAGAGCTGCACGAGCTTTTCGGAACTCAGCGCTCCCGCGTCCATCGCGGCCCGAATGTCGGCGGCGGTGGCGGTGGAGAGGTCGAAGTCGGCGGCACGGGCGAAGGGGATAAAAGCGGACACCTGCGCCAAAGCAAAGGCGAGCAGGGCGATAGAACGTCGGGAACTAGATGACATAAAAACGTGGCGGGAAAAAGGTGCGGGGAAAAGGTGCGGTGATCGAAAAACGGCGACCGCCGGCGTCGCCGTTTTTCGAATACGCCTAGTAGCTGATTTTTTCGCCGGGCAGGGCGGGAGTGCTGGGAGGGAGCTTGCGCACCGCACCGGCCTTGGCCTCGTAGCCGGCGGCGAGTTTGATCAGGATCGGCTCGCTCCACGGACGGCCGAGGATTTCGAGGCCGATGGGGTTGCCATCGGCGGTGAAGCCCATGGGCACGATGATGGCGGGCAAACCGGTGAGCGGGCTCATCTGATTGGCGATGTAGCGACGCTCGGGGTCGCCGCGCGGGCCGATGACGAGGGCCTTGCTCAGCTTATGCGGGTAAACCAGGGCATCGACTTGGTATTTGTCCATCAGGGCGATAACGGCCTCGCGGAGAACGGCTTTGCCAACGAGGGTGGCGCGATATTCCGGGTCGCGGTTGAGGTCGAAGGGCTTGGCGAGGGCCTCGCGATCCGCATCGCGGCCGGGCACGCCTTCGTGACCGAGCAGAAGCTGGGAGGCGTTTTTGAAGGGATAGGCGGGGCCTTGGCGCGCGAGGTAATGGTTGATCGCGTGGATGCGTTCGAAGCGGCTGGGGAAGGCGTTGGCCTCCAGGTACTGCGGGAGGTCGATGTTGAGCGCGACGGGGTCGTATACCTTGGCCCCGTTTTTCGCGAAGACCTCAATGGCGGTGCGGGCCATCTTGATGATCTCGGGGTCCTGGGCGGGCACGTGAAAATCCCAACCCTCTTTTAGGACGCCGATGCGGGCGCCTTTGATGCCTTCCGGGTCCAGGAAGGAGACGTAGGATTGGTCGGGCATCTTGCCCAAACTCTGGGCGGTCCACATGTCGAAGGAGTCGAAACCGGCGATCACGTCGAGGGTGGCGGCGAGATCGTACATGGAACGGGTCATCGGGCCACCACGCTCGCCGGTCATATAGCTCCACATTTGACCATCGCGGGAGATGAGGCCGGAGGTGGTGGAGAGGCCGTAAAGGTTGCTATCGCTGGTGGGGGTGCGAATGGAGAAACCGGTCTCGCTGCCGAGGCCGATGCTTCCGAAGACGGCGGCCATGGCACCGCCGGTGCCGGAGCTGGACCAGCCGGGGGTGCGCTTCAGATCGTAAGGATTGAGCGAGCTGCCGCCGAGAGTACTGGAAGCGGTGTCGGGCGGGCTGGCGTACCAGTCGGATTGGTTGAGCTTCGCGAGCACGATGGCCCCGGCCTCGCGCAGTTTGGCGATGATAAAGGCATCCTTGGTGGGTTTGACGCCTTTCAGCGGCAGGTAGCCGCCGGTGGTGGGCATATCGGCCGTATCGAAGACATCCTTGGCCACCACGACCACGCCGTGCAGGGGGCCACGAGGACCCTTGGCTTTGCGCTCGGCATCGAGCGCGCGTGCCTCGGCGAGAGCGTTGGCGTTGACATGCAGCACGGCGGCAAGTTTCGGCCCGGACTGGTCGTAGGCCGCAATGCGCGCTAGGTGGAGCTGGACCAGTTTTTCGGAGGACAAGGCACCGGCTTCCATGGCCTTTTGCAGGTCGGCGATGGTGGCGGTGGCGAGTTCGAGCTCGGCGGCCCGAAGGCCGGAGGGCGCGAGCGCGGAGGCGGCGACGGCGGCGGCGAAACAGGACGTCGCGGACAGAGTCCGAAAGCGGGTGAGAAGTGTATTCATAAGCTGGATGGGAAGCGGGATGTTTGGAGGTTAATAAACCAGTTTGTCTCCGGGGAGGGCGGGGGTAAACTTGGGCTGACGCAGCGCCTTGGTGGCTTGCTCGAACTCGTGGCCGTAACCGAGGAGCCGGGGTTCGCTCCAAGCGAGGCCGAGAAACGAAAGCGTGACCGGCAGGCCGTCCTTGGTCATGCCGGCCGGCACGATAAGATCGGGGAAACGGGTCTGGTTGGCGATGCGGGTGCCCGACCCCATACCGGCGGCGGCGCTGCCGGCCTCGATCAAGGTGGCGGGGCGCGGCACGGTGGGATAGACGATCGCATCGAGCCGGTTCTTCTTAAACGTGGCGGTGACGCCGGCGGTGATCAGGGCGAGCCCCTGATCGCGGGCCGCCAAAAAGAGAGGATCATCCAGGGCGAGCGCAACCGACGCGGTGTAGGTGAGCGCAAAGGCCTTCTCCGGGCTCCGATACTTGGTCGCCGGATCGTTGGAAAGGCGGACCACGTCATCGAAGGTTTTCGGGAAGCCGGGCCCGGTGGTTTTTAGATAATCGGTGACCTGGGCCTTGAACTCCGACGGCATCACCAAGTTGGAAAGTCCGGGGCTGGCCTGCATGACGAATTCCGGGAAGGCGACGGGGTCGACGATCTCGGCCCCGAGGCTGCGCAAGGTGACCAGCGCCGCCCCGATCACGCGATCCGTCTCGGCATCGAAGCCCATGTAGGCGCGGGCGACACCGATGCGGGCCCCCTTGAGCGCGCCCGGTTTTAGCGCGGTGGTGTAGTCCCTCAGCAAATGCTTCTTGGACGGCTTGGTGGCGGGATCGGCCCGATCCACGCCGGTCATCACGTTGAGCGAGACCGCGATATCATAGACCGAACGGGCCATCGGGCCGGCGGTATCAAAGCTGAGCGCGAGCGGGATGATGCCATCGCGGGAAAGCAGGCCCAGCGTGGGCTTGAGGCCGACGATGCCATTGGCGGAGCTGGGATTGCGCACGGAGCCGCCGGTATCGGTGCCGATACCAAACTGGGCAAAAGAAGCAGCGATCGCGGAACCGGTGCCGCTGGAGGAGCCGGCCGGGCCACGGGTGGGATCGTGGGGATTGCGGGTCTGGCCGGTGATCGAACCGAACCCGTTGGGAACGCGGCCGCGGCGGAGCGTTTCGGGATCGGTGGCGCCACCGACCGAGCCGCCCCCGCCGGCCCACTCGTGAAGGCTGACCTTGGCCAGGATGATCGCGCCCGACGCACGAAGTTTTCGCGCGATGAAGGCGTCGTCGGGGGCGATCGAGCCGGCAAGTAGCTGCGAGCCGCCGGTGGTGGGCAGATCGAAGGTATCGACGTTGTCCTTCAAGAGGACGGGGATGCCGTGGAGCGGACCCCGGACCTTGCCCGCCTTCCGTTCCGCGTCCAGGGTTCGCGCCTCGGCGAGCGCTTTCGGGTTTAGGGTGACGACCGTGTTTAGTTTCGGCCCCTGCTGATCGTACGCCGCGATGCGGGCGAGATAGGCCTGGGTGAGTTTTTCCGACGTGAGGCCTTGGGCGAAAGCGGCCTGCACATCGGCGATGGTGGCGGAGGCGAGATCGAGCTCCGCCGCGCGTAGGGCGGAGTACGCGAGCGAGAGCGAGAAGGCGAGCGAGAGCAGGGCGGGACGAAGGAAACGCATAAAAAAGGAAAGGGTGTTAATAGCGGATGAGTTCCCCGGGCAGAGCGGGGGTGGACGCGGGAGCGCGACGATGGGCGGTGGTCGCCTCGTAGCCGGAGGCCAGTTGGATGAGCTTCGGCTCGGAGAAGGCGCGGCCGAGAAATTGCAGACCGAAGGGCATGCCATCGCTGGGCCAGAAACCGCCCGGAACGATCATCGTCGGCAAACCGGTGGAGGAGGCGAGGTGGTTGCGCACCTCCGGGTTTTTCCACGTGTCGCGCGGCATGGCGTCGATGTCCCACGGAGTGGCGGTGCGGAAGGGGAGCACCAGACCATCGAGCTGGTACTTATCCATCAGGCCGACCAGCGCGGCGCGCATCGTGTCCTGGTGGCGATAAACCGAAGCGAGCCCGGCGCTGCGTTCGAGGTGGGTGAGTTTGGCGGTCTCGATGATCACCGGCTTCACCAGCTTGCCACCCTTCGCGATCATCTCGGTGACGGAGCGAACGGGCGCGTTGGCGGGCAGGCGGGAGAGGTAGTGGTTGATCGCGTGAGCCCGCTCAAAATCGGCCGCATCGGCATCGGCCTGCATGGCGGCGAGGGGCAGGTGGGTGAGCACGGGATCGACGACGATGGCTCCGGCCTTCGCCAGGTCGGAGACGGCCTGATCGAAGAGCGCGACGCCCTCGACGTGATCGGGGCCGGAACGGACCATCTCACGAAGAATGCCGATACGAGCGCCCTTCAGGCCCTCCTTGGAGACAAAACTGGTGTAGGGGCGATCCGGCAGGCGGCCCACCGAGGCCTCGGTGGCGAGGTCGGAGGCGTCGTAGCCGGCGATGGCGTCGAGCACGGAGGCGCAGTCGTAAACGCTCCGGCCCATGGGTCCGCCGTTTTCCTGGCGCGGGGAGCTCCACATCATCCCGGTGCGGGACACGAGGCCGTGGGTGGTGGAAAACGCGACCAGCGAATTGAGCGTGGCGGGGTTGGTGATGGATCCGGTGGTATCGGAACCGAGGCCCACGGTCCCGAACCAGGCGGCCATGGCGGACCCGGTTCCGGTGCTGGAGCCGCCGCCGTATTTACGCGGGTTGTAGGGGCTGATGACGCGGGCCTTGAGCGTGCCGCCGCCGTTGGTGCCGACGCCGTACCAGTCGGACTGGTTGAGCTTGGCCAGGACGATGACGCCGGCCTCGCGCAGGCGGCCGATGACAAAAGAATCCTTGTCGGGCTGCGAGGCCGCCATGGGCGCATAGCCGCCCGAGGTGGGCAAATCCTTGGTGTCGAAAACATCTTTCGCGAGCACGACCGTGCCGTGCAGCGGGCCGCGAATCTTGCCGGCCCGGCGCTCGGCATCGAGCGAGCGGGCCTGCTCCAGCGCCTTCGCATTGAGCGTGATGATGGTGTTCAGTTTTGGACCCCGCTGATCGTAGGCCTCGATGCGGGCGAGGTAGAGTTTGACCAATTGTTCCGAAGTCAGGGTGCCGGCGGCGAAAGCGGCATTGAGATCGGCGATGGTGGCGGCGGAGAGCGGGACCTCGGCGGCGCGCACGAGCCCGGCCGTAGCGAGGCCGAGCGCGAGGGCGAGAATCGAAAGCGGGAGAACGCGCATGGAAAAAAGGACGGCTTCAGTAGGTGAAGGACTCGCCGGGCAGGGCGGGAGTGAGCGGGGCGGGCTTGCGGTGGCGGGACACCGCTTCGTAGCCGCTGGCGAGCTGGATGAGTTTGGGCTCGGTGAAGGGCCGGCCGAGGAACTGCATGCCGAGCGGCATGCCGTCGGCGGGGAAAAATCCTCCGGGCACGATGATGGTCGGCAGGCCAGTGTAGGAGCTGAGGTTGTTCCGGTTGTCGCGATTGAAGAAACTGGCCACCGGCACGCTGGGCAGGACCGCAGTGCTGAAGGGCAGCACCAACGCATCCAACTGGTAAGCGTCCATCAAAGCGACGAGCGCGGCGCGGAGCATATCCTGGTGGCGAAGCGTGGCGGCGAACTCGGCGTTGTCCTCGAGGTGCGTGGTTTTTAGCGCGGCGTTGGCGGCGACAATGTTGGGCTTCATTTGCACGTCGCCGGCCTTCGCGATCATCTCATCCACGGTGCGGACGGGCGCGTCGGCGGGCAGGCCGGAAAGGTATTTGTTGATCGCGGAGGCGACCTCGAAACGAGAGGCCCCGGCGAGCACCTGGGTCTCGATCAAATCAAGGCCGGTGAGCACGGGGTCCACCACGATGGCCCCGGCGTCCCGCATGTCGGCGAGGGCTTTTTCGGCAAGGACGAGGCCCTCGGTGTGTTGTGCGCCGGTGCGAAACATTTCGCGCAGCACACCGACCCGCGCGCCCTTGAGGCCATCACGGGAGACGAAACTGGTGTAGGGGCGATCCGGGTGCTGGCCGATGCTGCGCTGGGTGGGCAAGTCGGCGGGATCGTAGCCGG
>JBBRHC010000004.1:0-29255 GCA_038223295.1 Opitutales bacterium | reverse complement strand
TGAACAGCTGTGCGCCGACCTCACCGCCACTGAAACCCTTTTCCCAACCACCGACCTCCGCCTCATCTATCGCCTAATCAGCCCACCTTGATTCCGGGAGACCTCAGGATGTCTGAGCCTGCATTTCCACTGACGCTCTCGATTACACCCCTTCACTTCCTACCCCATCGCGCGCTTCTCCCGTGCCCAGCGAGCCGCCATGGTCCCATGCACCGTTAACTGCAACGGATGATAGATCAGCAACGGCAATAAAATCAGCCCCACCCGCGGATCGCCCGCAAAGATGACTCCGGCGAGCGGAACGCCCGAGGCCAAGGTCTTCTGCACCGCGCAAAACTCTGCGGCGATCGCGTCGCCGCCGCCCAGGCCCGCGACACGCACCAGCCCGCGTGTCGCCGCTGTCGCCAGCGCGAAGAGCCCGCCTGCAATGGCCAACGCCTCCAAGGGCATCGACAAACCATGTCGCGTCCACACTTGCGCCTTGGATGCGTCGCAAAACGCCGCGAACACCACGAACAATATCAGCGCAGTATTCACCGTGCCGATACGCTTCTTGTGCTGAGTCGCCCAAGCGCCGAGCCAGATCCGCAGCACCTGCCCGAGCGCCAGGGGCGCGAGGATAAGTTTGATCAACTCCAGCACGATCCGCCCCGCGTCCACTCCACTCCCGCCCGCCGACGCCGCTTCCGCTCCGCCGAGGCCCACGCCCTGCGCGCTTAGCGCCCCCGCCAGCAACACCGGGGTCAGCACGATGCCGAGCAGGCTCGATAGCACCGCATTACAGATCGCGCCCGCCGTGTTTCCTCCCGCCGTTGCGGTCAACACCGCCGCCGAGGACACCGTGGAGGGAAGCACGCTCAGAAAAACCAACCCGATGCGCAGCTCATCCGGCAACCACCGCCCGACCAGCAACGCCGCCGCCAGCCCGAGGGCCGGGAATCCGATAAACGTCATGCCCTGCACCACGGCGTGCAATCGTGTATGGCCGAGCGCCGAGCGCATCTGCGCCAGGGGCAATTGCAGGCCTTGGAGTAAAAAAATCAGGCCAACCCCCAGCTTGGTCGTCACTTCCGGCCGCGTCCAGCCGCCCTTGGCGGCGATTTCCGGCACGAACCAGGCCAAGGTGAACGCCACCGGCAACAGGCACACGAACCACTGCTGTGCCCATATGGCGCGCAGTTTGGCGTATCGCTTATCCGACGCCGCGTTTGGGTGTGGAGCCGTGTTCATGCTTGGAAGCGAGACGTCACGCCGCCCCTTCATCGGATACGAGCCGTAATGCTCCTTGGCCCGCTTTTCCGCGACTTATGCCATCCAACATCCTCCTCTTCATCGCCGTGGACGCAAAAGTGTCCCGGCACGCGAGTTTACGCTTTAGCGCCACCCGATTCTGGGATTTCTGAGGCGTCGCCCAGCCTCGCATGTCCAACGCCACCCAAGTCACAGCGGATCCGGTCAAACAGTTTTCCGTTTTTACCGAGAACCGTATTGGTCGACTGTCCGATCTTACCTCCCTCCTCAAGGCCAACGATGTTCACATCGTCGCGCTCACCGTGCTCGATTTCACCGACACCACCATCCTGCGCCTCGTCGTGGACGACAACGACAAGGCGCGAGAACTCATGGTGAACAACGATTTCCCTTACACCGAGTGCCACGTACTCGCCGTCGAAATAGGGGATGAGGGCGACCTGCGCGACGTGCTCGCCGCCCTCCTTGAAGCCGAGATCAACATTCACTACGTCTACAGCTTCATCAAACGCCCTGACGGCAAATCCGCCCTCGTGCTCAACATCGAAGACCAAGACGTGGCCGCCCAGTCGCTGAACACCCACGGTTTTAAAATCCTCACCCAATCCGATATCGCCCGCTAACCGCAGAACTGCGCAGCAGGTGTAAGTTATTCACTTTTAATGATCAAGATCACCGGAACCTACGAAGGCGAACTCCATTGCACCGCCTGCCACGAACCCTCGGGCAACACCCTCGTCACCGACGCGCCGCGCGATAATCAGGGCCGTGGGGCCGCCTTTTCGCCCACCGATCTCCTCGCAACCGCCTTTGCCACCTGCATCGCCACCACGATGGCGCTCGTTGCCCGCAAGCACGGCCACGAGCTCGGCCCGCTGCGTTACGAAGTCACCAAAGAGATGACGCCCGCGCCGCCCCGCAGCATTGCCCGACTCGCCGTCACCCTATGGCTGCCTGCCTCCGCCCGAGCCGTCCCCGCCGGCGTACTTGAGCGTGCCGCCCATGATTGCCCGGTCCACCGCTCCCTCGCGCCCGAGGTGGTCAAGGATGTCGTCCTGCTTTGGTCGGACTCCCCAATCCCGACCAACGCCTGATTAACGTTCGGTATTCGTCCTTCCGCGTTTTCTACCTTCGGGAAGCACCTAGTTTTGTCCGTAAACGGCTATGGCGAAATCTTCTCAAGACCCATTCAATCATGCGGCCCGAGAACTAATCGCCGCCTTTCGCGGCGTAGATAACGATGTCCCGTCTCGCCAGTTTCGCCGCCCCACCCAGACGCTCGGCCCGCTCATAGAAGAACTTTTGGTTAAACACCAAATTGGTCGGGCCTCGCCGGAGGACGCCATCCGTGAATCATGGCCCGCTCTGGTCGGTCCGGCCATCGCCCACTATTCTCACGCCGGACAAATCGACCCGCGCGGCAAGCTAACCATCCTTTACAACCAAGCCGTAGCGGGCAACGAGTTGCGATTCCACCAAACCGCGATCCTTGGCCGTATCCGCAAACTTATCGGCTGTAGCCACATACAAAGCCTGGCGATCCGCTCCGGATAGGCTGCGCCCTATAGACTTCGGACTTCATACCGAGCTTCGATCCAGCACGTGCAACCCCGTGGCAAAGGCCAACGGGCAAGAGATTTTTACGGCTTTCCCTCGATTACGTGAGCGTGAAAACTTCAGGCCTTAGGCATCAAACATGCGCGGAATCGGCTCCCAAACAGCCACACCATTTTCGGCCAGTGAATCGGAAGCATTTACATAACAAACAGCCTAGGTGGGTTTGAACTGTGTTATTTTGCTCAAAGAGATGACGATTTTCTAACACGAAAAAGCCGGACTCTTTTCAGAGTCCGGCTAAAAAAACCGGGTTAATACCTACTCAAGCTCAGCCACCGGCGCTCACTGAAGTGTCGATTTCGTCGCGCTCGATGATGACGTTACCGCGTCTTACGCCAATGGCCACAAATTCCTCGATGATAGCGATGATACCGCGAATTTCAGCAGCGGTAAGAGGAGCGACATCGGTGCCATCGAAACCAGAACCACCGCGGATGTCCCTGACCGTGCCGTCGACATTGCCGCGGAAAAGAACGCCGCCTTCGGCCACGCGTACGACGAACCTACCCGTAGACGCGTTAAATCGAACGGAGAATTTGGTGCCACGCACGCCGGCCGCGCCGACTGGGGTGGTCACCACGAATTCAGAACCTTTTTTGAGCTTCGCGACATCAGAGACGACTTCGCCATCCATGATCTTGATCTGGGTGTTGGAAACGGAGGGTTCGCCATTCGCGGGTAAAGGACCCGCAAACAATTCTTGCTCGAACTTGGTGATCTCAACTTCAGAGTTTGGACGAATCGAAGCGGTCGAGCCGCTACCGAACACAACAACGACGATCGAGCCAGGACCGGTCTTGATGACCGCGCCTTGCGGAATCGCGGTGCCAGCGGTCAACTTGATTTCCTGGGTGGTGCCGGCGAGCATGTAGCTCGCATCGCCTTTAACCTTGCCGGCGGAAACTGGGCCCGGAGCCAAGTCGGCCGCTTGAGCGACGACGGCGAGAACAACGGCGGCGAGGCCGCCAAAGAGAGAACGTAGTGTATTTTTCATAGGCTTATTTCAGAAGCAAAGGTGTGGCGAAAGTATGGTCAACACGATAAATGTGAAGTCTCCGGAGTGGCATGCAAGCGCCGTTCTGTGGCGCATGGCTTTTATGTTTCGTCCTGACATCGCATTTTATCGTCAGAACTTAAAAATCATAACTCGATAAATATTTTTAAGTGTAGCCAGTTAATAATAGACATAGTGAAATGACAATCAACATTTTATGATAAAAATAAAATGCTAAAAATAGATTCGCAGGGCTATGGTTACGTCAATCTTTTCATCTGGAAAGTGCTTTGTTTCCAAATGCGGGTATAAGAGGCGCGACGCAACGCAGCCCTATTATTCAGGTTAAATTCGCGTAACCTAGTGTTCATGGTTCACCTGCCCCGCGCGTCACCAGCCGCCATACCTCGCGCAAAGTCCACGTCCGCGCCCCTCGCGCCCGGTTCGACGCCCCGATTTCGTAGGCCATCCGCCACTGGGTGCAGAGCGTCCTCCAGCCGAACCACACCGTATGCCGCGGATCGTAGATGCTCGTCGCCTCCCCGCTCAGTCCATTCAGCTCGATCACGGCAAACTCCCCGCGCCTCAAAGCCTCCGCCGACTCCGTCCTCACGTCATAGCGTCCAAAATAAAATCCATCATACGCGCGACTCACCTCGTCCACCGCCGCCTCCAGCGCGTCCGTCCGCAAATGTGTGCCGTCCAGGAACAGCGCCCCCCGGCAATGCGTGCCCAGCTCCGCGAGCATCACCGCCTCCCCCTCGGCCGGCACCTCCGCCAACCGCCCCGCGTATTCGGTTAACAAATACGCCGCCATGCCCAGCGCCCGGTCGTCGCCCAGGATCAGCTCCTCCAATGTGCTGCGCCCGTCTCCGCTCACGGCCAGCGTGCGTTTATCCGTGATCGCAAAGATCGCCCCGCGCGCCGCCCCCGGACGTCGCGTGTAAAAAACCCCGAACTCCGCCCCCGGCACATAGGCCTGCGCGATCAAGCGCGACGCATCCTCCGCTAACTTCGCCCTCACTTGCGCCTCGTTTCGCGCGATCACCACACCGCGCCCCCGCTCCCCGACATCCGGTTTGAGCACCACCGGCCACGCCACGCCGTCCCGCGCGACCTGTTCGTCTTGAAACGCCGCCACCGCCGCCGCCCGCTCGGCCAACCCGCCCGCCTCAATCACCGCCCAAGCCGCCACTCGCTCCGCCGCGCCCGTCAATCCACGCAGAATTTCGCTCTTCGATTCTCCCGCCAGCCCGCCCGCCGCTCCCATTCCAGGATTCGTCGCCGTGCAGGTGGTCAACCCGCCGTGCCGCGATGCCAGCCAGAGCACATAGACCACCACCGGCGGATACACCGCCCACATCGGCCAATACTCCCACCGCGTCGCCCTTCTCCAGCGCGATACCCACAGTCTCCGCCCGCGCCATGTCGCCACGCTCCATGCGCCTCGCCAAAGCAGCCACGACGCAGCAACCGCCACCACCCCCCATCCCGCCACGCGCGTCCACTCGCTTAGCGCCGCGCCCACCGCTTCGCCGAGCATCCAACTCGCCCCCACCACCAAGGGCGCCCAGAGGCCCACCGCCAGGGCAAACCACCCCGCCAACCTCGGCCAAGGCGCGCGCAAAACCCCCGCCGCCAGATAAAGCGGCAACCGCGTGCCGGGCACGAAGCGGCTCGCCAGGATCGCCACGCCCCCGCGCCGCGCGAACCATTCCTCCGCATGCGCCAGCCGCGCCTCCGACACCCGGCCGCGCAGCGGCCAGCGCCCCAGCGCCGCCCGCCCGGCCCCGCGTCCCAACGCCACCAAGAGAAGATCCCCCGCCACGATCCCGCAAAAACACGCCACCGTCGCCGCCCAAAAATCCAGCCGCCCCGCCGCCACCAAAAGTCCTCCCGCCACGCAGGCCAGATCGTCGCTCACCAGCGTCGCCAACGCCAACGCGAGCAACACCAACGCCACCCCGCCGCCCCCTCCCAGGCCGCCGGCCACGCCCGCGATCCATTCCACGAGCGCGCCCGCGTTCATAAAATCGTCTCCGTCTCCTCACCGGCGCCATCCGCCACCGACCAGTCCACCGCCGTGTAAACCAATCTGCGCTCCGCACCGCGCCTCACCCGCACCGCGCACACGCTGCGCGTGCAGGCATCGGGTCGCCGCATGCGCACCGACTCCGGCCCGGCCGCCGCGTCGTGCGACCAATGCAGCCTGCCCAAGCTCTCCCGCGTCCGTCCGTCCCCCGCCGCCAGCGCCGCGTGCGCCGCCTCGCGCACCCGCCTCACCTCGGCGGGTCGCAAAGATGACGAGGAGGCAAACTCCACTCCGTCCCGCTTCGTCCAGCCGCGTCCATCCCAGCCCAGTCCACGCAGCCCGCCCGACTCGTCCGCCGCCAACAACCAAAAGGCCCCCACCCGCGCCGGCCCCGTCGCCTCCACCCATGCGCGGGCCACCGCCACCGCATTCTCGGCATCCCCGCAGGCCGCGCAAACCAGGGGCAAGCCCCCGCGGCTCACCTCGCCCGCCGCCCCGCCCGCCACCTCGTAGTCGTTTAGCACGCACACCGTAAGTCCGCGCTCGTTCAACATCAGCCACGTGCCGCCCCGCTCCCCGTCGCGCGGCGCGACGTAACGCACGCCGCCATCCGTCACGCCCGCCACCGGCGGGCTTTCCGCCGCCCGCGTCAGCCGCTCGTCGCGATTAAACCATAGATCAAAACCCGTTTCACCCCCTGCCACGCCGTCCGCGCCGCGTCGCAATACGCTTAATGTACACATGTATCTTTTTTCCCTCACGCCTGCGCCTCAGGCCGCCGCCTCGCTTTTCGCCTGCGCCTGCAAAAATCTCAGGGTCGAGGGCGCCAGCCCGAAATCCTTCGGCACAGCATGCCCCGCCAACCCACAGATCACGCCGATCAGCGCGTAGTGATGCACGGTGTGGCTGAGCAGATACTCCAGCTCGCGCAGCACGCAGGAGTCCGCCCAGGGCTCCTCCCGTTCCGTCCCGTTCGCATCCGGCTCCCTATCCGGCCCGCCCGCCGTTTCCGAGCGCACGCGCAACCGACGATTTCGGCCGTCGTCCGCCAGTTCCCGCAACTCCACTCCCAGCCTTTCGATGCAGGCCAAGGCATAGCCTGGCTCTGTCTCGATACGCGAGTCCCGCGCCCGCGCCTCGTAGTCCACCAGCCCGCCGCGCACCCCGGAGAGGAAGCTCGTGTAGTGCTCGATCACATGCCGGAGGTGAGCTCCCGCCGTGCTGTTGAAACAAGCCGGCACGGGACGCGTGTAAAGCTCCGCGTCCAGCCCGGCCAACAACCCGAGCGCCTGCCCGAGCGCCGCCAGATTATCGCGAACCGCACCGCCTATCATGGTGACCCTCGCCGCCTTCGTTTCCGTCGCATTCGATATGCTCATTTTTTTAGAATCTCGGGCCACTTTACCTCCGCTTTCGCGATGTTTCCCGTCGTGTCTTCTTCCCACTGTTTCTGCACCTTGGCGTTGTAGTTAAGGTACAATTTTCCGTTCACGATTCGCCACGCCGCCGGATCGATGCCGGCCGTGTATCCGCGACTCACCGCCCACGCGCAATACCCGCCGAACTGTGGCGCGTACTTCCCCGGCTCGGCCGCGAACTTATCGCGATTTTCCGCGCTCGCGAAGCGCCATGTCGCGCCATTCCAGGTGTGCTCGAAACTCTCCAGACCCGCCACCGGCGCCGACGCGACGAAGTAGGCCACGGGATCGAAACCCTTGATCGCCAGTCCCGCCCGACTGCTGTTCACCGGCTTCTCCGCCCGAGCGAGAGCCAGCCCGAAGACCAGCCCGAGTATAATCAACCAGGATATTTTTTTCATATGATGGAAAAATGATTACAACCTCGCCCCGATCACCGGCAACTCCCGCCGGTGCAGCCAGGGCACGCCCGCTGACGCCGCCCACGTCAACAGCGCCAAACCGAACGACAGTCCGCCGCCCCCCTTCACCTCCACGCCCAGCTTGGTGAGATGAAAGAAAATCGCCCCGCTCATCACCCCCATGGCCAGTCCGGCCCCAACCGCCTTCCACCGCGTGAACAACAGCACGCACGCGATCAACTCCACCACCCCCGACCCATAGCGCCCCCAAGGCTCCTGCCCCACCGTTTCAAAGATGTAGACCGACTCCTCCGCGCCGGTGAATTTGAAGAAAAGGGTCTGCGCCAGAATGACCGCCGCCGACAATCGAAACCCCAGACTCACCCGCGCCCTGGTTTTGCCGTTTTGTTTGTTCACGCAAGCGTGAGAGCGCGGCCACTGCCGCTTATTCCCACCGATCTTTACAACACCGCCCGCAGGGCCTCCGCCCCGCTATCCGACACCAGCACATACGCGTGGCGCTCATCAGCCCACCCCACCGAGGCCAGCGTGCCGCGCTCGCGAAACATCGGCTCCGCGTCCAATGCCGCCCCGCCGAAGTCCCGTCGTCGCGCGATATAGAGATGCAGGTCGCCCGCGCCCTCGCGCTTGAAACACACCTCCAGCACTTCGCGACCCGCGATACGGATCGTGCGACATCCCGCGGCCCGCAGCCGGTCAAAGTCCAGCGGCAAACCCGCCGTCAACCGCAGGCCCGTCGCCGCCAGCGCTTCGCGCAGCGCGCCGTGCCCGACCAAGACGACTGCATGGTGCGTCGGCTCCTCCCAATCCGCCATCGCGCCCAGCGCCAGCCGCTCGCCCCCCGGTGCGATCCGGCCCGTGCTCCACGCCGCCGCCAGCCCGAAAATCACCGCCAGGCTCGCCGCCAGCGCCAGCGTATACGTCTCGCGCCACCACGGCGTCCGCCGCTGCATGCGCGCCCCCGCCAGGATGGCGTCGCGCAGCCCCGCCGGCGGCGCCACCTCGCGCAGCCGCGCCGTCACCGTCTCGTCGAAGGCTTGTTCGCGCGTCAGCCAGTCCGCCAGCGCCGGATCGCGCCGCGCCTGCTCGAGAGCCGCCGCGAAAGGCGACTCGCCATCGTCGCGACCATCCGGACGCCGCGCCCGCAGGATAAATTTAGCTTCGTTCGTATTCATGATGTCTTCCTCCGCTGCCCCGCTTCGCCGCCGGATTTCCCCGGAAACGGCACCACCTTCGCCTCCTGTTCGCCGCCTTGCTTTTCCCGCCGCGCCAGCACCGTCCGCAACTGCGCTTTCCCGCGCGACAAACGCGACATGACCGTGCCGATCGGCACCTCCAAAAGATCCGCGATCTCCTGATACGTCAGATCCTCCAAGTAAAATAAAGTTAGCGCCGCGCGGAATCCCTCGTCCACCTCTTGCAATGCCTCGACCACCAGCCGCGCGTCGAATTTCAGCCCCAGGTCCATCTCCTCCGCCGCCGGATCTTTCTCCCCGGGCGGCAGATCGTCCAGCGCCGACACTCGCGCCCCCCGCCGCCGTCCGCGCAAAAACTCCCGGTAAAGCGTGGTGAACAACCACGTCTTAGCCTTCGCCGTGTCACGCAACGCGTGCCCCTTGGTCGCCCACACGTAGAAGGTCTGCTGCACCAAATCGCACGCATCCGCCTCCCGACGCGCTAGGCTCAGCGCGAAGCGGTACAACGCCGAGTAGTGCGCATCGACCAGCCGGGTAAACGTTTCATCCGCCATGCAGCTTACGATACCGCATGGTCGCCGTTTATTCCCCAGCTTTTTTCGCACGGCGCGACACCACGCCGCGCTTCCACCTCGCACTTCCTCCCCGTGCGTCCTCCCGCGCTACCTCCCGCACCGCCTCCCCCGTGCCCTCCTGCCGCCCTATCCGTTTCAGCCCACACAATCTCCCTACGCCTTTCCCCGGTGTTTTTTACCCTAAAAACTCCTTCCCCCCCCGCCCCCGCCCTCCAAGCTGGCGCGTTCCGCATGTTGCGCTTTTTGCTCCCCCCCAATCTCCCCGCCGCCGCCCTCCGCGACGCCATCCCGATCAAGGTCGAGTTCGACCCGTCGGCCGCGCCCGTCCCCGCGCGACTGCCGGCGCTGGCCATCCTCTCCCGCTTTTGCAATGGCGCCGCCACCCCGCCGCCCTTTGTCCAGCTCACCCGCGCCCAGCTTCGCGAACTCGTCATCGCCCTCGCCGGCCAGCCGGTTTTCGCCGCCATCGCCGAGCCGCAAAAAAACCTCCTCTGGCTCGGCCAGCGCCTGCGCGGCGTCAGCGAACACCTCGCGCCCGCCACCCCGCTCCCCTCCGCCGCCCCGCCCGTCCCCGTCCCGTCCACCGGCCCGCGCTCCCTCTCCGCCCGCACCCCGCGCATCGTGCCGCGCGACGAGCCGCTGACCCCGCTCACCGTCGACGGCAGCGAACACTACCTCGCCATCGCCCTGCCCTCGCGCGAGCACCCCGCCTACGCCGCCGCGCGAGAGTTATTGTCCACCAACGGCTTCGCCCTCGATCCCTCCACCAGGAAGTGGTGGCTGCGCGACCGTCATAAAGTCCTCAATTTCCTCGCCACCCACGGCGGCGCCCTGCGCACCCGCTTCCACGCCGACTTCACGCCCAACTTCGACAAACACACCACAGTGCTCGCCGAGGCCAAGGTCGAGGCCAAGGTCGCCGAGGCCGGCGAGGGCGAGTTCGCCGTCACCGTGGGGCTCTCCGCCGGCAAGGTCACCGAGGAGGATCTGCGCTCCGCCCTCGCCGGCGGCCGCCGCTTCGTCGAGGACGGGAAAAAGATCTACCTGCTCGCCCCCGCCCAGCTAGAAAAACTCGCCCACGCCCAGGCCACCCTCGCCGGCGGCACCGCCGCCCCCGTCGTCGCCCGCAAAGTCCAGCGCGTATCCGCCGCGCGCATACCCGAGCTCCAGGAAATGCTCGACACCCTCTCGCCCGACTACCAGCCGCCCGCCGCCTGGCGCCGCCGCGCCGACGCCCTCCGCGACCTCGAACGCCTGGAGCGCGCCCCGCTGCCGCCCACCTTCGCCGCCATCCTCCGGCCCTATCAACACATTGGCGTCGCGTGGCTCTGGCATCTCCACCGCCACGACCTCGGCGGCATCCTCGCCGACGAGATGGGTCTCGGCAAAACCGCCCAGGCCATCGCCCTGCTCTCCGCCATCGCCCACGCCGCGCCCGAGAACAAACACCGCCCGTCTCTCGTCGTGTGCCCCGCCTCGCTGGTGGAGAACTGGCGCCGCGAGTGCGCCCGTTTCGCGCCCGCCCTGCGCGTCTTTGTCCACCACGGCTCCGCCCGGCTCGGCTCCGCCGCCGAGGCCTCGTCCCACGACCTCTTTATCACCTCCTACGGTACGCTGGGGCGCGACTCCGAGCTGTTCGCCGAGATCGACCTCGCCACCCTCATCGCCGACGAGGCCCAACACGCCAAGAACCGCCGTTCGCTCAACGCCCGCGCCCTCCGCGCCCAGCACGCCCAGAGCCGCATCCTGCTCACCGGCACCCCGGTGGAGAACTCCCTCGAGGATCTGCGCACGCTCTTCGAGATCGTCCTCCCCGGCTACGTCGACGCCAAGCTCCCCGCCGCCGTCGGCTCCGGCGTCAAGACCGCCGACCGCGACTGGCAGGACGACCGCCTGCGCAAACAAACCGCGCCCTACATCCTGCGCCGCACCAAGACCGTCGTCGCCACCGAGCTCCCGGCCAAGATCGAGCAGGTCATCCACTGCACCCCCACCACCGAGCAGCTCGCCCTCTACAACGAATACCAACGCAAATCCGAGGAGCAGCTCAACTCCCTCGCCGCCGACGGCGCCTCCGAGGGTTCGCAGCGCATGGCCACGCTCACCCAGCTCCTCCGGCTGCGCCAGATTTGTTGCGACCCCCGCCTCGTCGAGCAAATGGCCGAGGCGTCCTCGTCCTCCAAACTCGAGGCCTTCCGCGAGCTACTCGCCGAGGCGGTGGACGACGGCCATCGGCTGCTAGTATTCTCCCAGTTCACCAGCCTGCTTGGCCTCCTGCGCGACGAGCTCGACAACCAAGACCTCACCTACTGCTACCTCGACGGCTCCACCCCGCAAAAAAAACGCCAGACCGAGGTCGACCGCTATAACAACTCGCCCGACATCCCGGTCTTCCTCATTTCGCTCAAGGCCGGCGGCACGGGCCTCAACCTCACCGGCGCCGACACCGTCGTACATTTCGACCCGTGGTGGAATCCCGCCGCCGAGGCCCAGGCCACCGACCGCGCCCACCGCATCGGCCAGACCAAGGTTGTCACGTCCTACAAGCTGATCTGCTCCGGCACGGTCGAGGAGAAGGTGATGATGTTGCAGGAGGAAAAGCGCCGCCTGCTCGCGGATGTTTTCGAGGCCAGTGACGCGGTGAACGCCAAGCTCACCCTCGCCGACCTGCGCGGCCTCCTCGCCTCGTAATCCCCCCGCGCGCGCTTGCTCCCAAACTCGGGGGCAAAATGTTGGAAACCCGCGCCCCACGCATCGCCGCCGAAGTGCCCGACGCCCCAAGGCATGCGCATTCCCGGTGAACTCCCACGCAGTCTCCCGCCAAAATCTCGACAAACCCGCCCCTCTTGTCGCTGAACTAACCGCAAAACCTCACGCCCTCGCCGCCCATCCCATCCCGTTCATGACACTTCAAGACATCCCGGCCCTAAACGCCGGCCTCAACGCCCTCGCCACCGCGCTTATGACGATCGGTTTTATCTTCATTAAATCCGGCAACAAGATCGCCCATCGCGCCGCCATGCTTTCCGCCGGCGTCGTTTCCGCGGTCTTCCTCGTAGGCTACATAACACACAAAGCACTCAAGGGCGCTTCCCTCGGCGCGGGCGAGGCGGTTCACACCCAGTTCGGCGGCGAGGGCGCCATACGCACCGTGTACTATGTGATGCTCATCACTCATGTGATCCTCGCCATCAGCATCGCCTACCTCGTGCCCCGCACCTTCGCCCTCGCCCTCTCCGGCCAATTCGAGCGCCACAAAAAATGGGCCCGCATCGTTTTCCCCATCTGGTACTACGTCAGCGTCACCGGCGTGCTCGTCTATTTCTTCCTCTACCAGTGGTGGCCCGCCACAAAGTAAGCCGCACCGCCCCCGCCTGCTCCGACACTCCGGCTTTCGTGTCTTTCGTGTTTTTCGTGGTTAAAAACTCCGACCGCCGTTCCCCGTCGCCATGAGCTACGCCATCACCCTGGGCTCCACCCGCCACGCCTTTGCCACCCTCGCCGAACTGCTCGCCAAGGCCACTCCGCGCCGCTCCGGCGATGAGCTCGCCGGCCTCGCCGCCGCCTCCGCCGAGCAGCGCGTCGCCGCCCAGCTCCGCCTCGCCGAGGTTCCGCTCGCCGATTTCCTCGCGTACCCGCTCATCCCCTACGAGACCGACGAGGTCACCCGCCTCATCCTCGATACCCACGACCGCGCCGCCTTCTCCCCCATGGCCGGGCTCACCGTCGGCCAGTTCCGCGACTGGCTGCTGCGCTACGAGACCGACGCCGCCACCCTCGCCGCCCTCGCCCCCGGTCTCACGCCCGAGATGGTCGCCGCCGTCTCCAAGCTCATGGGCAACCAGGACCTCATCCTCGTCGCCGCCAAGATCCGCGTCGTCACCGCCTTTCGTAACACCCTCGGCCTGCCCGGTCGCCTCTCCGTCCGCCTCCAGCCCAACCACCCGACCGACGATGCGCGCGGCATCGCCGCCTCCACCGTGGACGGCCTGCTCTACGGCTGCGGCGATGCCGTCATCGGCGTCAACCCCGCCACCGACAGCGTGCCCGCCGTCGAGACCACCCTTCGCCTGCTCGACGACCTCATCCGCCGCTACGAGATCCCCACCCAGTCCTGCGTCCTCGCCCACGTCACCACCACCCTCCAGTGCATCGCGCGCGGCGCGCCCGTGGACCTCGTTTTCCAATCCATCGCCGGCACCGAGGCCGCCAACAAAAGCTTCGGCATCGACCTCGCCCTCCTCGCCGAGGCCCGCGCCGCCGCCCTCGCACTCAAGCGCGGCACGGTCGGTGACAACGTCATGTACTTCGAGACCGGCCAGGGCTCCTGCCTCTCCGCCGGCGCCCACCACGGCATCGACCAACAAACCTGCGAGGTCCGCGCCTACGCCGTCGCCCGCGCCTTCCAACCCCTGCTCGTCAACACCGTCGTCGGCTTCATCGGCCCCGAGTATCTCTATGACGGCAAGCAGATCATCCGCGCCGGCCTGGAGGATCACTTCTGCGGCAAACTCCTCGGCCTGCCCATGGGCGTGGACGTCTGCTACACCAACCACGCCGAGGCCGACCAGGACGACATGGACACGCTGCTGACGCTCCTCGGCGTCGCCGGCTGCAACTTTATAATGGGCGTGCCCGGCGCCGACGACATCATGCTCGGTTACCAAAGCACCAGCTTCCACGACATCCACTATGTGCGCCAGGTCCTCGGTCTAAAACCCGCCCCCGAATTCGCGCAATGGCTGGAAAGGATGCGCATCGCCACCGCCGACGGCCGCCGCCTCCTGCCCGCCGCCCCCGGCCACCCTTTGCTCCCCCCGCCGTGAGGTAGTTCTCCTTTGGCTGAGGACTCTAAAGCCGTGAAAACAGTCGGAACACGGGCCGCAAAAAGCGCAAAACCAGCCCTTCTTTTTGCGCCTTCTGCGCCTTTTTGCGGCCATGTCTGCGTCTTACCAAAGTAGACGCGGGGCGGGAGCCGCCGAGCGCGCCGCTCCGAAACGCGCCTACTCCGCTCCCACCTCGCGAAACGCCGCCTCGGCCAGCGTGGTATCCACCCGGCCCTGGGTGTACGAGTCGCCCAGAGCCCGCAGCACCACAAAACGCAGCCCTCCGGCGCGAACTTTTTTGTCCCGCGCCATCGCGGCCGTGAGCGGGCCGAGCGGCAACGGTTCACGCAGACGCACGGGCAAACCATGCGCCGCCACCACCGCCTCGACCCGCGCCACCTCGGCGGCGCCGATGTATCCAAGTTTTTCCGACAGCCGCGCCGCCGCGCACAGTCCCACCGCCACCGCCTCGCCGTGTAGATACGCGCCGTAGCCGGTCACCTGCTCGATCGCGTGGCCAAAGGTGTGTCCGAGATTAAGCAACGCCCGCCCACCCTCCGCCGCCGTCTCGCGCTCATCCGCCTCGACCACCCGCGCCTTCAGCGCGCAACAACGCCGCACCACCGCCGCGAGGTCGCCGCTCGCGAGCGTCAGCGGCTCGCGTTCCAGCCGCGCAAACAACTCCGCGTCGCCCAGCAAACCGTATTTGATCACCTCCGCCATGCCGGCGGCAAACTCCCGCGCCGGCAGCGTCGCGAGCAGCGCCGTGTCGATATACACCGCGTGCGGCTGGTGAAACGCGCCCACGAGATTTTTGCCCGCATCGAGGTTAATGCCCGTTTTCCCGCCCACCGAGCTATCCACCATCGCCAGCAACGAAGTCGGCACCTGGACAAACGGGATGCCGCGCAAATAACTCGCCGCCGCGAAGCCCGCCAGGTCCCCGATCACCCCGCCGCCCGCCGCCACCAGCAACGAACTGCGATCCAGCCGATTCGCTGCCAGAAAATCCCACACCCGAGCCAGCTCACGCACGCACTTCGTGCCCTCGCCCGCCGTCAAAACCAAGCGTGGCGCGGCGTCGGCCCCGCCCTCGCGCCCCACCAGTGCATCCAGTGCCCCAGCCTGCGCGTCCGCCAGATTCGCATCGGTGACCAACGCGACCTTGCGCCCCGCCGCGCGCGCCGTATCCAGGGCCGCGCGCGCCTCCCCCATCAGCCCCGATCCGAAGTGCAGATCGTAGCTACGCTCGCCCAGATTCACGCGAAGGGAAGTGTCCATCCGCACCAAAAAGCCGCCCTCCCGCCAGCGGTCAACGCGCCAGTCAGACATCGGTTACGCGCCCATCCGCGCCTCTCTTCCGGGAGGTGTTCACGGGAACGTTCCGGGCCGCCAAGCTCACGCATAATAGGCCCGTTGTTTCTCCGAGATCGGCAGCGCCGCGCGCTCCATCACTTTTAACAAATCTTCCCACACGGCGCGTTTCGATTTTTTGCTTCCACTCTGCAGCAGGTAAGCCGGGTGGTAGGTCACCATCATCGGCTTGCCGGCAAACTCATGCCACTTGCTGCGCGCGGCGGGTAGGCTGGTGAACTTCGCGCCCAGCAAACCCTGCGCGGCGGTGCCACCGAGCGCGACGATCAGCTCCGGTTGCACGACCTCGATCTCGGCCCGCAGAAAGGGCAGACAGAAACCGATCTCTTCTGCGCTGGCGCTCCTTTTCACCGGCTCGGTCGCCCCCTGCCCACCGGAGGCACCGGGCGGCTTTAAACGCCAGGTGAGGATGTTTGAAGCATAGATATGCTCCCGTTTCAGGCCCATGCCCGCGATCATTTTGTCAAGCAGGTGCCCGGCCGGACCGACGAAGGGCACGCCCGCGATTTCCTCTTCGATGCCAGGTGCATCGCCCACGAAAAAGATCCGGGCTCCGAGCGGACCGCCGCCAAATACCACGCGGTTGCCAGCACCCGCTTTCTCCACGCACACCGGGTGGCTCGTCACCATCTCCCGCAGCGCCGCCCAGCGCGTCGCTTGGTCGCCCTCGGGCAGCACCACCACCGGCGGCGGCAACGCCTCTCCCGCCGGAATCGGATTCGGCGACACCAGCCCGCGCAGCGCGGGCGCAGCGGGCGCCGCCTCTCGCGCCGCGATCACCGCCGGCTTAGTCCGCTCGATCATAGCCCGGCCCGGGAGAGCCGGGACCACAACCGGGACCCCGCCCGCGCCCGCGCCTGTTTGTCCACTCCCCGCCGCAGCCGTCTCTCCCGCCGCGCGCGCCTTGAGCATCGCCCGCAAGCCGACCAGCGTCTCCTCGCTCACCGACACGGATTGCTCCCCGTCGGCCTTCAGCCGCAGCAGTTCCTCGGAAATCGCCTGCAAAACCGCGCGCATCGTATCGGCTCAACCCCGCGCACCCACCGCCTCCGCGCCACGCGCGAGGGTCAGTTTCTCGACGTATTTGCCCAGCAGATCGAACTCCAGATTCACCGGGTCGCCCACGCGTTTCTCCGCCAGATTCGTCGCCGCCACCGTGTGCGGGATCAGCCAGACCGCGAACGCGTCTCCCTCCACCTCCGCCACGGTCAGCGAGATGCCGTCGATGGCGATGCTGCCCTTGTGGATCAGGTATTTGCCGCCGCCCGCCGGCGTCTTGACGCGCAGATACCGATCCGCCCCGCGCGCCTCAAAAACCTCCACCACGCCACAACCGTCCACATGCCCGGTCACGAAGTGTCCGCCCATCTTGCCGCCGAAACGCAGACTGCGCTCCAGATTCACCACCCCGCCGACTCCCACCGCCGCCAGGCTCGTCACCCTCCGCGTCTCCTCCAACACGTCGAACTCCAGGCCCGTGGCGTCGAACTTTACCACCGTGAGGCAGCAGCCGTTCACCGCGATGCTGTCGCCCTGCGCAGCGGCCGCCAGCGACGCGCGCGCCGCGATGCGCAGCTTCCACGCGTCGCCCCCGCGCTCGAAGCGCTCCACTCGTCCCGTCTCCTCGATGATGCCGGTAAACATAGTTGGTAAAAACCGGCACCGTGCGCCGCCCTTTCGTCGCCCGCAAGCCTCCCTTGACCGCGCGCCCGCCGCCACGCTTCATTCGACCTTTTTCCCCTCCTCCGTCCGCCCTTTTTTCTCATCCCATGGCCACGACCTGCACCGAGTACGACTTCCTCCAAATCGAGCCCCACTGGCAAAAATTCTGGTCCGACACCGCCGCCTTTCGTACCCCGCCCATCGATCCGGCCAAGCCCAAGTACTATGTGCTCGACATGTTCCCCTACCCGTCGGGCGCCGGTCTCCACCTCGGCCACTGCGAGAACTACTCCATAACCGACATCCTCGCCCGTTACCACCGCGCCCAGGGCAAAAACGTTCTCTACCCCATCGGCTGGGACGCCTTCGGCCTGCCCACCGAAAACTATGCCGTCAAAACCGGCCGCCACCCCCGCGAGGTCACCATCGAAAACGTGGCCACCTTTCGCCGTCAGCTCAAAGCCATCGGCGTCTCCTACGACTTTGAACGCGAGGTGGATACGACTGATCCGCGCTACTTCCGCTGGACCCAGTGGATATGGCTGAAACTCTTCCAAAAGGGCCTCGCCTACGTCGAAGACAAACCCGTGTGGTGGTGCCCCGCCCTCGGCACCGTCCTCGCCAACGAAGAGGTCATCGACGGCCTCTCCGAGGTGGGCAAACACCCCGTCGTGCGCCGCCCGCTCCGCCAGTGGGTGCTTCGCATCACCGCCTACGCCGACCGCCTGCTCTCCGACCTGAAACTCGTCGACTGGCCCGACTCCACCAAACGCATGCAGGAGGCCTGGATCGGCCGTAGCGAGGGCGCGGAAATTCTCTTCGCCTTGGAAAACACCGCTCTAGGAGACCTCAAGGTTTTTACCACCCGGCCCGACACGCTTTTCGGCGCCACCTTCATGGTCATCGCGCCCGAGCACACGCTCGTGGACGCCCTTACCACGCCCGCCCAGCGCGACACCGTCGCCGCCTACCGCCGCCAGGCCTCCGCCAAATCCGACCTGGAGCGCACCGACCTCGCCAAAGGCGAAAAAACCGGCGTCTGGAGCGGCTCTTTCGCCATTAATCCCGTCAACGGCCACCGCGTCCCCGTCTGGATCGCCGACTACGTCATCATGGGCTACGGCACCGGCGCCATCATGGCCGTTCCCGCCCACGACGAGCGCGACCACGCCTTCGCCCAAAAATTCGGCATCCCCGTCATACAAGTCATCGAGCCCGATCACTCCGAAGGTCGCAATGGCCACGGCGCCACCACCCTGCCCTACGCCGGCGACGGTCGCCTCATCCACTCCGAGGGCTATTCCGGCCTCCCCTGGGCCGACGCCAAACAAAAGATCACCGCCGACCTCGCCGCCCGCGGTCGAGGCAAAGCCACGGTCAATTTCAAGCTCCGCGACTGGCTCTTCTCCCGCCAGCGCTACTGGGGCGAGCCCTTCCCCCTCGTCTGGGTCAACTCCGCCGACTTCGCCGCCGCCACCGCCCACGCCCGCGCCGCCGGCGTCGCCCTGCCCCTGCCCGCCGGGCCCGTCACCTGCGTGATCGACGGCGAGACGCGTTGCGCCCTGCCCGTGCCCGAGGCCTCGCTCCCGCTCATCCTCCCCGAGGTGACGAGTTACCAGCCCACCGGCACCGGCGAGAGCCCACTCGCCACCATCACCGAGTGGGTCGACATCTGGTATGACGCCGCCACCGGCGCCGCCGTGCCCGCCACCGAGCCCCGCCCCGCCGCCAACTGGGTGCGCGCCCGCCGCGAGACCAACACGATGCCTCAGTGGGCCGGTTCCTGTTGGTATTACCTGCGTTACCTCGACCCGCAAAACGCCGCCGCCCTCGCCGTGCCCGCCGCCCTCGATTACTGGAAAGGCCCCGACATCTACGTCGGCGGCGCCGAGCACGCCGTGCTCCACCTCCTCTACGCCCGCTTCTGGCACAAGGTCCTCTTCGACCTCGGCGTCGTCCCCACCCCCGAGCCCTTCATCCGCCTCTTCCACCAGGGCATCATCCTCGGTCCGGACGGCGAAAAAATGTCCAAAGCCCGCGGCAACGTCGTCAACCCCGACGACCTCATCCGTAGTCACGGCACGGATACGCTGCGCCTCTACCTCATGTTCATGGGGCCCCTCGAGGCCATGAAGCCCTGGAACCCCTCCGGCATCGAGGGCGTGCACCGTTTCCTGCAAAAAATCTGGCGCGAGTGCATCGAGCGCGATACCGGCCGGCCCCACCCCAAAATCATCGCCGACGCGACGCCCGGCGAAGCCTCCGCCACCAGCCCCGAACTCGCCAAGCTCCTGCACGAGACCATCAAGAAGGTCGGCGACGACATCGAGGGCTTGAGCTACAACACCGCCATCTCGGCGATGATGATATTCTCCAACGCCTGGCAAAAAGCCGAGCGCATCGACCGCCGCGACGTTCTTGCCTTCCTGCAACTCCTTGCCCCCTTCGCCCCGCATCTCGCCGAGGAAGTCTGGGCCCGACTCGGCGGCGTGGACATCGCCCCCACCGCCGGCCGAGCCCCCTGGCCAAGCTTCGACCCCGCCAAACTCATCGCCACCGAGCAAAAGATCGTGGTGCAGATCAACGGCAAAAAACGCGCGGAACTCCTCCTTCCCGTGGGGGCTACTGAAGCCGACGCCATGACTGCGGTTCAGGCCCATCCCGACGCCATTCCGCATCTCGCCGGCAAAGAAGTTAAACGGGTTATTTACGTCGCAGGGCGCATCCTAAACATCGTTGCCACTTAAACCTGCGTTTATTTTTCAGAAAATTAACATGACACGATATACACTACGTAAGTTTGCTTTAAGTGAGTTTGTGTGGTTGCAAAGGATAGGGTATTCCCTGATTTTTAGCGAAATGAACGTAAAGTCTCTCACTTCTATTAGCACGCTCCTTGTCCTCCTAGGCACGGTCGCTTCCGCTCAGACGTCCTCGGAACGCAAAAGCCCCACCAGCAAGTTCTACGTCACGGACGTGGAAGGGTTTTCGGAGGTGAATACCGGCAATGTCACTCAGGAGCTCACCGAAAAATCCATAATCGACGCCGAAGGGGCCGTGATCGAGACCAAGGACGACTCTTCGACCGCGCTCGTCATGTCCAACGGCATGGGCGTGTATTTACCCCCGGACACCAAATTTTCTGTGAATCGTTTTCTTCAGGAGCCCTTTACCCCTAATCGCACCGACCTCGATTCCGAACCCTCCGTTTCCCAAACCAGGACGATGGTCTCTAGCGGGTCGGTTGGCCTCTGCAGCGGAAAACTCGTTGCCGGAAGCTCAATGACTTACGACACTCCCCAAGGTAGCGTAAACATCCTTAGCCAAAGCACGCAGAAGGTTGTGATCCAAGTGTCCGGCGACACGACCACGGTGTCCCTCTTGGAGGGCTCGGTCACCTTGCGCGGGGAAAATATGGCCGGCGGCGAGTCTCTCCAGTCCGGTCAACAAGCAGTCATTCGTTCCCGAGGCCTCAACCAGCCACCAGAGATTACCATCGGCAGCATCCCGCTTGCGCAAATGGAGAGCTTGGAATCCACGGTGAATGGCGCCTGCCAGGCGCGTAAAAAAGTCTATTTCGACTCCGCCGAGCGGGTTGTGGAGACTGAAGGCGTGGCTGGCGAGCTCTTTGCCATCGAGCTAACCCCGGTCGACCCCACCTCCATCGGTCCCGTTTCCAGTCCGGCAGGCCCGGCCCAGTAATCAGCCGTCGATCCCCTCTCCCTCTCCGACTAATCGCCACCCGCGCTCCGATCCTCGCCTACCAATGTTTCCTTCGATCCTCGCGCCCGCACACCGGCGCGCTCTCGCCGCCACGCTGCTTCCGCTCCTAACTGCCGCTCCCGCGCATGCCTTATTGCGACTCAACGACGGTCGCGACCAGATCTACGTGACCGCCTTTGTCGGCGTCGGCTACGACTCCAACGTCTTTACAAATTCTCAATCTGGAAACGACGATCTCGTGATCACCGGAGGCGTGGGCATCGAATACACCCGTAAGGCTGGCCTCATCGGCGTTGACGCGAGACTTGGCTGGGAATTCGGGAGCTTCACCGATTTCGGGTCCGAGGATTATCTTAACCCCGCCGCTTCCTTGGAATTTACGAAGGGCACCGGTCGCACCACCGGTGCCTTGCAGTTTAACGTCCGCCGCGACTCGCGTGCCGACCCCACCATCGGCCTGCGCACCGATTCCTGGAACTACGGCGTAAATTTAAACTACCGCTACCCGGTCATCGAGCGCTATTCCTTGGCGGGTAATATTGGCTGGGATAGAATCGACTACGTCGATTCGGGTGCGACTTTCGTCGACCTCAACACCTACAGCCTTGGCACCGATTTGTTTTACAGTTGGCGCTCCGACCGCGACCTTTTGGCCGGCTATCGCTATCGCCTGAGTGAAAGCGAATCCTCCTCCAAAAGCAACGACCACAGCGTCTATGTCGGCGTCTCTGGTCGCATCCTCAGTAAACTCAACGGCAGCGCCCGCGTGGGATGGACCTATCGCACCAACGAATATCCCGGCGGTATTCCCGACGACGACACCGACGGTCTCTACGTCTCGTTATCCGGTACTTGGACCGCCACCCGTAAAGCCACTTTCACACTCGATTTAACGCAGGACTTTAGCACTACCTCGACCAATTTTCAGACCCAAACCAGCAGAGCCGACCTCACCGGGCAATTCGCGCATACTACCAAGTTCTCAACTCGTGCCAATATTGGCGGTGGATACACCGACTACATCAGCGGCTTTACCAATAACGCCCCCAGCTTCACGCCCGGGTTCAATGGCCAAGATCGCGACGACCACTTCATCACCGCGGGCGTGGGTGCCAGCTATCAGATCAACTCGCATTTCACTCTCTCGCCCTATTATTCCTACTACCGTAATTGGTCAAACCTCTCGTCCTTCGATTTTACGCGGCACACAGTCGGCGTGACTTTGTCCACTCGTTGGTAGATTAGTCACCTGTCATGCCCCATCCGTTCACGTCGATCCTGCTCATCCTAGTCACCCTTTTCCCGCTCGTCGCGTATAGCCAAAACAGGGGTGTTGTGGAGACCGCAAGCGTCTCCTCGCCCCGCCCTGCCTCCGGCACCACGACCTCGACCGCTTACGTTCTCACCAACACCGACCGCATCCGCATCTCCGTTTTTCAGGAAGAGGACCTCTCCCTGATAGCCCGCATCGACTCCCAGGGCCGCATCAACCTACCGCTTGTCGGCGAGGTTGCCATCTCCGGGCTCAAGGTCGGCGAGGCCCAGCGAATCATCGAGGCCGCCTATCAAGAGGGCCGCTACTTGCGCTCCCCGCGCGTGTCCATCACCGTCGAGGAATACGCCGCCCGCGAGGTTTCGATCCAAGGCCAGATTCTCACACCTGGTCGTTACCCGCTCCCCATTGAGGCTAGCATGACGATCATCGAGCTCGTCACCCGCGCCGGTGGCTTCACCGACACGGCGAAGGGCACTTCCGTCCGCGTCACCCGCATCCTTCCCGACGGCACGAAAAAGAATTTCGAAATCGACGTCGATAGCCTCATTAAGGGCCGCAAAGGCGCCAACGTGTCTGACAACTCGCTCGTGCTTGAAGCCGGCGACATCATCTTCGTTCCCGAGCGCCTGATCTAACTCCGCCCTGCGGTTTCCGACTCCCCGTTATCTGCTTCCGTTTCCTTTCCGATGGCCGACGCTCCCCACACCTCTCCCGCACCCTCCTCCGCCGCGCGCCATAATCCGGCCTTGGAAGATGATGTCGTCGAGCGCCGCACCCTACGCGATTACTACGTCATCCTTCGCGAGCGCATCTGGATCGCTCTGCCTCTCGCCCTTCTCGTCGCCATCGGCTTCGCCTACATCAAGTCGCGCGAGGTTCCGATGTACAGTAGCACCGCCTCGATGCGCATCGAGAAACCCGAGACCGTCGTCACCAGCGTCCAAGTCGTGGATACTACGATCAACAGTGACATCGAGCTAAACACCTACCTCCAGGTGATGAGTTCGGCCACCCTGCGAAACAAGGTCGTCAAATCGTTCACCCCCGACGAAACCAAGCTCCTTCAGCGCCCCTACCTCGCCGAGCTATCCCCCGGCCAGTCACCACCCCCAGTCGGCGCAATCGTCGGAGGCATAAGGGTGCAAGCCGTGCGCAACAGTTTCCTGGTCAACGTCACCGCAACCCACCGCGATCCCGAGGCCGCCGCGCTGATTTCCAACCGCTACGTCGAACAGTTCATGGGCTATCTGCTCGACAGCATCGGCGGAAAAAATGAATACGCCGTGGAATACTTGGAGACCCGCTCCAAAGAACTGCGCGACTCCGCTACCCTCGCCGACCAGAAACTGCTCGCCTACATGGAGAGGAATAACCTCGTCTCCTTGGATAGCAGCGTCAACATTGTCAGTGATCGCCTAAAAAGCGTCAATGCTGCCCTCCAAGACGCCCGCCTCGCCCGCCTCGCGACGGAGGATCTTTACAAACAGGTCAGTTCGTTCCGCACCGACGGTAAAAACCTTTTAGAGCTCTCCTACATCGTCTCCCACGGCAGTGTCCCCGGCCTCCGTGATCAGCTCTCGGAACTAGCTCGTTCTCAATCCGTTTTATCGGAACGTTACCTTGAGCGCCATCCCCGCATGCTCGATGTCGCCAACTCCATCGCCGTGGCTCAGACCCAGCTCCAGAAAGCCGTCGAACTCGCAATCGCCGACCTTGAGGCCAGCCTCGCCAAGTCCCGTGATCGCGAGATTTCCCTGCAAAAGGAATATGAGGGCCAAGAACGTGAACAATTGCGCCTGCGCGGCATCGGCATCGAATTCAAATCCCTCGAGGCCGATGCCACCACTTACAAAAACCAGTACGCCGAACTGAACAACCGCCTTTCCCAGGCCAACACTTCGCGAAACTTGGAGAAGATTCCGGTCCGTCCCCTGGATAGCGCCATGCCGGCTTCAGCGCCTTACGCGCCCAACCTGAAGGCGATCACCCGCACCTCAATAATCCTAGGACTGGCCGTGTTTTTTGGCGTGGGTTTCGGTCTTTCATTCATCGACGACCGCATCAAGTCAGCGTGGGACGTTGAGCACTTTATCGGCTCAAATCTCCTGGGCATCGTTCCTGACCTGTCCGAGGTGGGCGACAGTGAAAAATACCGCCTCATCCTCGACAATAATAACGAACGAGGCTCAGAATCTTTCCTGGGCATCTACAGTTCGGTCAAAATCCATTCCAAATTGGATTTCCCCAAGGCCATCCTCGTCACCTCGACCATCCCTGGCGAAGGCAAGACGCTCGTGTCTTGCAATCTCGCCGGAGCCTTCGCACGTCACGGCAAGCGCACTATCCTTATCGACTGTGATTTGCGTCGTCCGATGCTCCACCGCCACTACGACCAGCCCAACGATTTGGGTTTGCTCAAATGGTTCGAGAACGGTGCCCGACTCGACGTTACCCCCCTCGCCACCTTGGCCGACCTTGGCGTGATACGCATTGGGGAAAACCTGGACCTCCTCCGCTCCGGTGGCCGCTCGAAGAGTCCCACCGAATTGCTGGAGAGCCCTGCCTTCAGCCAGCTCATCAACAGGTTGAAGAGCGAATACGACCTCGTCGTTGTCGATTCTCCGCCCCTCGGCGCCGTCACCGATTCCCTGCTCATTGCCGAAAGCACCGATGAGGTAATCTACGTTTGCCGCTTTAATCGGGCCCTCCGCAAACACATTCGCCTCTACATCAAGGCTCTACGCCAAGGGAAAAACGAGATACTCGGTGTTGTGCTCAACGGTCTCAGCGCGCGCCGCATCGAGTACTACTCCAACTACCGTTACTACCGCAGCTACAAGAAGTACTACGGCACCTCCACCTGAGCGGTAAGGTTAACACCCCCTGGGCTTTTGCCCGTGTAGGGCGGGGTCGCCGCACCCCGCCGCACTGTCTGTTTTACCGCTCGACCGCACCCCGCTTCTCCGAGGTCCGAGCCTTGGCGCTTTAGCGCCTTAGAGCCCCCCGATGCTTGCCCTTGATTATTGCACAGCGGTCATCGGATCTTCCTCTCCGCGATGCCCCTCACCGCCCACCTTCCGCCCACCTTCGACCCCCGGCGCCCCGTCGCCCTAATCGCCGGTCAGGGGCGCTACCCCGAACTCGTCGCGGAGAGCATCCGCGCCGCAGGTGTCCCCCTGCGTCTCATCGCCGTGGAAGACGAGACCGCGCCCGAACTTCAGGCCACTTTTTCCGAGTCGGACCGCGCCCTCGTCAAAGTCGGCCAAATCGGTGCCCTGCTGAAAGCCCTTAAGCGCTTCGAAGCCGGCTACGCCTTCATGGCCGGCCAGGTTTCCCCCCGCCGCCTCTTTTCCGGCCTTCATCCCGACCTCAAGGCCATCGCCATTCTCGCCACCCTGAAACGCCGCAACGCCGAAACCATTTTCGGAGCCATCGCCCGCGAGATCGAGGCCATCGGCGTCCACCTGCTTGACGCCCGCGCCTTCATCCACGCCCATCTCGCCGGCTCCGGCGTCATGACTCGCAAAAAATTCCCCATCCAGCGCGACTACCTCGATCACGGTCTGCACATCGCCCGCGAATGCGCCCGCCTCGATATCGGCCAGGGCTGCGTCGTGCGCAAAGGCACCGTCCTCGCGGTCGAGGCCTACGAGGGCACCGACGAGATGATCCGCCGCGCCGGCACGCTAAAAACCGACGAAGCCCTCTACGTCAAAACCGTCAAAGCCCGCCAAGATTACCGCTTCGACGTCCCTTGTTTCGGGCTCAAAACCCTCGACGCCCTCGACGCCGCCCAGATCCGCGCCGCCGCCCTTATGAGCGGCCGCGTCATCCTCATCGACAAACCCGCCGTAATCGCCCGCGCCGACCAGCTCGGCATTTCTCTCCTCGGCGTCGATTGACCGCGGCTCGAGCCGGGGTTTGAGCTAGGGAGGGACCACCGGGCCCGCCGCTCCGCACCAATCGGGCCTACCCCTTCAGACGCTCCTCGGAAAACTCCACGCACAAGCGGTGGATCGCCGAGGCCGAGTCCATCGCCAGCGCCATCTGCGCGAGATTCTTGGCGTCGCTCATCTTCATGTTGCGCAGGATATGCCGGGCGGCCGGCAGCGCCGGCGGCGTCATGCTCAGCTCGTCCACCCCGAGCCCGAACAGCAGCGCCGTGTAGGCGGAGTCGCCGCCCATCTCGCCGCACACGCTTACCTTGATTTTTGCGCGATGCGCCTCGACCACGATGTGCCGCAGGGTGCGCAACACCGCCGGATGCGTCGGTTCGTAGAGATGCGCGATGCGGTCGTTCACCCGGTCGATCGCCAGGAGGTATTGGATCAGGTCGTTCGTCCCGATGCTGAAAAAATCGCACTCCAGAGCGAGCAGGTCGGCCGTCATCGCCGCGCTTGGTATCTCGATCATGGTGCCCACCGCCATTTTTTCGTCGAAAGGCCGGCCCTCCGCCCGCAGCTCGACCCTGCACTCCTCCAGCACCGCGTTGGCCCGGCGCATCTCCTCGCGCCCGCTGATCATCGGATACATCAGCAGCACCTTGCCGTGTACGCTCGCCCGCAGCACGGCCCGTAGTTGCACCTTGAATACATCCGGATGGTCCAGGCAGAACCGTACCGCCCGGTAGCCGAGGAAGGGGTTGTTCTCCTTCGGGAAAAGATGCGCCTGCGAGGCGATGGGCTTGTCCCCGCCCAGATCCAGAGTACGGATCGTCACCGGGGCCGGCGCGAGCGCCTCCACCAGCGCGCGGTAGGCCTCGTATTGCTCCTCCTCGGTCGGCATCGTCGCGGAGGCGAGATAAAGAAACTCGGTGCGATAAAGGCCGACGCCGTCCGCGTTGTAGTCCTTTACCAATACGGCCTCGTCCGGCTTTTCCACGTTGGCCCGCAGGGTCAGCGTCACCCCGTCCAGCGTCACGGCAGGCAGGCGGTTGGCGTCGAGCAGGCGCTGCTCCTGCGTGCGCTTCTGCCTCTGGATCTGTCCGTATCGGAACAGGGTGCCCTCGGACGGGTTGAGAATCACCACGCCTTCGTAACCGTCGACCAGGAGGTTGTCGTTCGCCTGCACCCGCGACGACAAGTCGCGCAGCCCCACCACCGCGGGCACTTTCATCGACCGCGCCACGATCACCGCGTGGCTGGTCTTGCTGCCCGAGTCCGTGACGATCCCGAGCGCGGACGAGCGATCCAGACTCGCCGCGTCGGAGGGCGAGATGTCGTTGGCCACCACGATGCGTTTCTCCGCGAGCTTGCTCAGGCGCTGCGCGACATGACCGAGCAGATTGGCCAACACCCGCTGCGCCACATCTCGGATATCGCCGCCTCGCTCGCGCAGATACTCGTCGTCGATCGCCTCGAAAGCGGCGATGTACCGCTGCGCCACATGGTTGAAACACGTCTCGATGTTGGCGTGGTTTTTCTCGAATTCGCGCAGCGTCTCCGAGATTAGCGCCTGGTCCTCAAGCACGAGCAGATGCGCGTCAAAAATCCTCGCCTCGTCCTCGCCGAGGTTGATCTCCACCTCGGTCATGATTTTTTGCACCTGCTGGCGGGTCACCATTAGCGCCTGCTCAAATCGCGCTATCTCCGCCGGCCAGCGCGCCATTTCCACCTGGTATTCCGGCACCTCCAAATCGCTCTGCACATAGACGAAAATCTGGCCATACGCGATCCCGTGCGAGGCGGAGATACCTTGCAGCACGACTTCGGTGCGCGGGCTTGTTTCGTCGGCGGACATATCTAGGTGAAAAAAGTGAATACCGAGGCGGATCACCTCAAGCAATCGGGGTGTCGCGCATGACGCCGCGCCGCTTCCGGCAGGTCAACCCGTTTCAAGGCAACGCTTGCCTCAAAACTCACGCCAGCTCCGTTGCTTGCACAAAGGCTTGCGCCCCCCAACCTTCTCGAATCGTTGCGATAAGCGGCGCTTCATCCTGCGCCGGCTCGAGCAAGGCGAAACACGCGCTCCCGCTCCCGCTCATCCGTGCCTCCACCCCGTGCCGTTCCCGCAGCCAGGCCAGCATCGCGGGCAAGGCCGCCCACTTCGCAAAAACCGGCCGCTCCAGCGTGTTCGCCAATAACCTCTCCGCCGGCATCGCCCCATCCGCGCACCACGCCGCCAGCGCCGCCTCGCACTCCCCCGCATCCGCATACCACCCGGGCCGCTCCGCCAGCGCCTGATAAGCCCAAGCCGTCGCCACCCCGAACTCCGGCTTAAACACCAACACCCGCCGCCCACGCAACCGCCCCGCCGCCCCCGCCGGCATAGCCTCGATCCGCTCCCCGCGCCCTCGCATCACCACCGGCCCCGCCCGCCAAAACAGCGGACAATCCGACCCCAGCTCCGCCGCCACCGCATCGCGCCGCTCCGCCTCCAGCGTGATGCCGCTCAGCCTCTCCAGCGCCCGCAACGCCGCGACCGCATTACTGCTCCCGCCCCCCAATCCCGCGCCCACCGGGATGCGTTTTTCCAAAACGAAACCCACCCCGCCCCGCCACCCGGTCACCTCGGCAAATTTCGCCGCCGCGCGCAGAATCAGGTTCGTCCCATCCACCGGCACCCCGGGCGCGTCACACGCCAGCGTCGTCCGCGTCTCGTCGGCCGCACCGCCCGGGACGCGCGTCGCGCTTAACGTGTCGCCGAACGCGAGCTGCGCCACGACCGACACGAGTTCGTGAAACCCGTCCGCGCGCCGCCCCGTGATCGCGAGCGAGAGGTTTATCTTGGCCGGGCTGAAGATCGAAACGGTGTCCATGCCCGCCACCTCACACGCCGCGCCGCGCCGCGAAAATCCATTTCCACCCGCCCCGTGTTTTTTCTTCCGCTCCCCCATCCCGCCGCCGACACTCCGCGCCCATGTCTTGCGATCTTATCCTCGCCCTCGACG
>JBBRHC010000003.1:0-30365 GCA_038223295.1 Opitutales bacterium | reverse complement strand
ATGTGCCGCACGGTGCGCTTCACCCACGCAAGGTGGATCAATTCGCCCAGCGGTCCGAAGCGCATGGCATACGTCACGCGGTCGGTCATTTGCACGCCGCCCGCGACGGGCGCGAAGTGGTGTTCGTGATACCAGAGCCGGTAGGGTCCGGCGCGTTGTTCATCCACGAAAAAAGCGCCCTCGCGCACGTGTCGGATCTCGGTGAGCCAGCGCACGCGCAAGCCCGCCGCCACGCGGATGCGGTAGGCGATGATCTGGCCCGCATACATGCGCTCGGGCGCGCCCAGGATCTCGAAATGCATTTCCGGCGGCGTGATCGCGTTCAGGTTTTGCGGCGTGGAGAAATAGGCCCACACGCGCTCGGGCGTGGCGGGGATGAACTGGGTGCGCTCCAGGGTGTGAATCATGCGCGGCAAAGGAGCCCGAAGCGCCACGCGGTCAAGTGGGACGATCTGCGCCGCGCGCCCCGTCGCGTGGTCGGGGCGCGCGAATTCGGCCCGCGTGGCGGAAACCTTTTTCCGCCTCGCGGGCGGCGCGGGTTTAGCGCACGACGCGGGCGCCGCCGCCGCCGATGGTTTTCTCGACCTCCTTGCGGGTCGCCATCGAGGTGTCGCCGGGCGTGGTGCTGGCCAGGGCGCCGTGGGCGGCGCCGTATTCGACGGCTTTTTTGGCGTCGTTAAACTCGAGGAAACCGAACTGGAGGCCGCTGGCAAAACTGTCGCCGCCGCCGACGCGGTCGAGGATTTCGAGGCCGGGATATTGGCGGCTCTCATGGAACTGGCCGTCGTGCCAGAGGATGGCGGACCAGTCGTTCTTGGTCGCGGTGATGACGTGGCGGAGGGTGGTGGCGGCCACCTTGAAGTTGGGGAACTCCTTCACGGCGGTCTCGATCATGGTTTTGAACGCGTCCGTCTCGATGTGGTCGAGGGTCTCGGCGCCCTTGACCGCGAAGCCGAGGGAGGCGGTGAAGTCCTCCTCGTTGCCGATCATGACGTCCACGTACTGGGCGATCTCGCGATTGACCTCCTGGGCTTTTTTGAGACCGCCGATGGTCTTCCAGAGGGAGGGGCGGTAGTTAAGGTCGTAGCTGACGATGACGCCGTGTTTCTTGGCGGCTTTTACCGCCTCGATGGTGAGCTCGGCGGTGGAGGCGGAGAGCGCGGCGAAGATGCCGCCGGTGTGGAACCAGCGCGCGCCGATATTGCCGAAGATGTTATCCCAATCGAAGTCGCCGGGCCGGAGCTGGGAGGCGGCGGTGTTGCCACGATCCGGCACGCCGACGGCGCCGCGGATGCCGAAGCCGCGCTCGGTGAAGTTGAGGCCGTTGCGCACGGTGCGGCCGATGCCGTCGTCCTCGCGCCACTTGATGAAATCGGTGGCGACGCCGCCCTGCATGATGAAGTCCTCGACGAGGTGGCCGACCTCGTTGTCCACGAAGGCGGTGCAGACGGCGGTCTTGTAGCCGAAGCATTTGCGCAGGCCGCGGGAGGTGTTGTACTCGCCACCGCCTTCCCAGGCGGTGAAGGCGCGGGCGGTGCGCACGCGGCCCTCGCCGGGGTCGAGGCGAAGCATGACTTCGCCGAGCGAGGTTTGATCGAAGGCTACGGAGGATTTGTCGCGGAGGGTGAGGCTCATGGGAATGGAGGGGGAAAGAGGATTGGAGGGATGAAGCCGCGCGAGGCGGGGCGGAAGCGTGGGTTTTTGCCGGGGGGGACGGGGCCGACTGGCGCTAGCACGGAAACGATGGAGTGCACGGCGATCCGAGGCAGGCGGCGAGGCGGCGGGCTAGCAAGGGGAGCCGCTCCGCAAACAGATGCAGAAGCCGGCGGGCGGGCGTCGCCGGGAGCGGCGGCGGGGTGCGGCGACCCCGCCCTACATGCGCAGATAGATGCAGGAGCGGCGGGTGAGGCGGGTCGCGTCGCTTCAGCGCCGTTTGGCCAGGACGGGTTCGATTTTGGCGCGGGCGAGGCGGTGTTGCACGGGGCGGGTTTGCTCGGGGGTGAGCGGGGGCAGGTCGGGGAGTTCGGAGGCGCGGGCGTCGCCGAGGAGGCGGGCGGCGAGGGCGCGCGCCTCGTCCCAGCGCGCGCGCAGCTCGGCGGTGGCGAACGGCAACTCGGGCGCGAGCGGGTCGGCGGCGGCGAGGTTGCGCAGGAAGCTGCGCCACTCGGTGAGCAGGCGGTCGATGTCGCCCCGGCCGGCCTGGGCAAACTCGTCGGCGAGGCTGTGGGCTAGGGCGCCGCGCGAGGCGGTGCGCTCGGCCACGGCCTGGACGATCTCGCTCGCGCCGTGGCCGTAGGCGGGCGAGAGGCCCTCGTCGAGGTAACCCTCGACGGTGAGGCGGCGGTAGGTTTTTTCGCAGACGTGGGCGAGGCGGCCCAGGCGGCGGGGGTTGGTGCCGGTGAAGCGGTCGCCGGCGAAGAGATTGGCGCAGTCGAGCAGGAGTTGCGCGACCGGGTAGCGGCGATCCTCGAGGCCGGCGGCGAGGGCGAGCCCCTCGGGCCCGAGGAAGACGGCGACGATGGCGCCGCGCGCGGTGAGGCGCAGGCGCTTGTCGAGCACGCCCGCGCGTTGCCATTCCCAGAGCGGGGTGGGCTCGGGGGAGAAGGCGACGCACTCGGCGCGAAAGGAGCAGGCGGCGCAGGCCGGGAAGGGCTCGCGGAGGCGGCGGACGAGGCGGGCGCGGCCCGTATCCGTGAGCAGACTACACGGGAGCGGCGTGGCGGGGTCGAGGGCGGAGGTGTTTTCCGCGCCGAGCACGAGCGGGGCTTCGGTGAAGAAGCGGGTGGCGACCTCGCGGGCGAGGGCGAGGGCGGAGACGCCGGGCGGGAGCTGGCGCAGGAGCGTGGCCCAGGGCAGCGGGTCGGCGCGTTTGAGGCGCAGGGGCGCGGCGCGGCGCAGGCGCGGGGTGCGGCCGGAGACGAGCACATAGCCGGTGTCGTCGAGCCCGCGGCGGCCGGCGCGGCCGATCATCTGGAGGAGTTCGTGCGGGGCGATTTCGCGCTCGATCGGGCCGGTGCGGTAGGAGGCGGCGGTGAGCATGACGGAGCGCAGGGAAAAGTTGATGCCGGCGGCGAGCCCGAGGGTGGCGACGACGGCGCGCAGTTGCCCGGCCTTGGCCAGGGGCTCGACCAGGCCGGCGCGCTGGGCGTAGCCGAGGCCGCTGTGGTGGTAGGCGACGCGGCGCTGGAGCAGCTTGGCGAGGACGGGGCCGGCGAGGGAGATTTGCTCGGGGGTGAGCGGGAGCGGGTCGGCGAGCGGGAGCTGGCGGGCGAACTCGCGGGCCAGGCGCTCGGCGTCGGCGCGGTGGGGGGCGAACACAAGGACGGGCGCGAGGCCCTCGCGCAGGGCGCCGGCGACGCGGCGCGACCAGAAGCCGTCGATCTCGCGCGGGAGGCCGGCGACGAGGTCGTCGATCTCGACCTCCTCCAGCGGGACGGGGCGGGTGGCGGTGCGGACGACCTCGACCGGGCGGCCGAGGCGGGCGAGCCAGGCGGCGACGTCCTCGGGATTGTCGACGGAGCCGGAGAGCAGCAGCAGTTGCACCGAGGCGGGCAGGGTGGCGAGCACACCCTCGTAGTGGTTGCCGCGCGCGGGGTCGGCCAGCCACTGGTATTCGTCGATCACGAGCAGTTGCGGCGGCGCGGAGGCGGCGCGCAGGAGCGTGCCCTGGGCGGCCTCGAGGGTGGCGACGACGACGGGGGCGTGGGGGGAGACGGAGAGGTCGCCGGTGGTGATGCCGACACGCCAGCCGCGGGCGCGCCACTCGGCGTATTTATCGTTGGCGAGGGCGCGGGTGGGGACGGTGAAAATGGCGCGGCGGGCGAAGTTGCCCTGCTCGACGTAACGCTCGAAGACGTGGGTTTTGCCCGCGCCGGTGGGGGCGTCGACGATGACGTCGCGACCGGCCTGGAGGGCGTTCACGGCTGCGCGTTGCCAGGCGTCGGGCAGCAGGAGGGTTTGCAGGCCGGGAAGTTCGCCGAGACGCATGGGCGCGCACGGTAGGGCGCGAGGCGGAGGGGTCAAACGGCGGAGAGCGACCGCGGCTACGGGCTGCGGGCGGGGGGCTTAAGGGAGAGCGGTAGCAGGATGAGCAGGCCGACGACGAAGAAACCGGCGTTGGCCAGGATGGCGGCGCGGAAGCCCAGCAAGGCGGCAAGAACACCGAAGACCGGCTGGCCGACCACGCCCGCCAGTTTGCTGAAGAAGCCCCAGTAACCGAAAAACTCGCCGCTTTTTCCCGGCGGGGTGAACAGCGCCACCACGGCGCGGCCTCCGGATTGCAGCGAGCCCATGGCGATGCCGGCCCCCACGCCGATAAGGTAGAAGAGGCCCTTGCTGTGGCATAAGTAAGCGCCGATACAGACCGCGATCCAAAGGACGAGGGAGAGGGCGAGGGCGGGCTTGGGGCCGGCCTTGTCTTGCAAAAAACCAAACCCGGCCGCGCCCGCCACGCCGGCGAGCTGGAGCACGATGAAGAGCTGGATCGTCTCCTTTTGGGTGAGGTGCAGTTCGTTGCTCGCGAACAGGGAGGCGAAGGCGACGACGGCGGTGAGGCCGGCGGTGGAGAAGAACAGCGACAGGAAAAACACCCCCAGGGTGCGGTGTTTGCCGAGACCGCGCAGGGAGCGCACGTTCTCCCCCCAACTGGCGGCGAGCAGGCCCACGCCGGGCGGGAGGGGCCGGGGCACGGCGCGTTCGCGGAGCAGGAGCAGGGTGGGCAATGCGGCGATGGCGAAAAAGGCGCCGGTCATGAGGAAGACGCGCGGCACGGGCCACTTCAAACCCTCGATCATGACCAGCGCGAGGACGAGGCTGAGCAAGCCGCCGAAGTAACCGAAACTCCAGCCGTAGCCCGAGATGCGGCCGACGTTTTCCGGCGTGCTGATCTCGGGGAGAAAGCCGGAGCAGATGTTTTCGCTCAGGTAAAAGGCCATGGTGCCGAGCGCGACGAGACCGAGCGCGAGGCCGATCTCGCCGGGCCCGACGAAGACCAGCGCGGCGGTGGAGAGGGCGCAGAGCGCGGCGGTGCCGGCGAGCAGGCTTTTCTTGTTGGCGCGGATATCGGCCATGGCGCCGATGAGCGGGGAAACCAGCAGCACGGCGAGCTGGGCGAGGGCGAGGGTGATGCCCCACCACGCGGCGGCGGCGGGGTTGTTGTCCGCGACCACGTTGGAGAAATACACCGAGTATATGACCGTGATGATGATCGTGGTGTAGGCGGAGTTGGCAAAATCGAAGCAGCACCAACCGAAGATCTCGCGGCGTTTCACCGGGGCGAAGGGGCGCATGGCTGACTCCGTGGGCGCGGGGCGGGCGGGTGCGTGCATGGGCGGCAGTGGAGGGCGCGTCCCTGTAGGAAGCAAACCCTACGCGGAAACTCGTCTTGCTGCGTCGGAACTAACGGGCGAAGGTCGCATCAGATTTTTTGCAACCATGCCCGAGTCCGCAGCCACAACCGCCTCCTCCCACCCCACCGCCCGTCCCGGCCTGATAAAGCGTATCACGACCGCCGTCACGCAGTGGATAGATTCCGATTACTGTCCCGACGGGGCGGAAACCATGCGCAACGAGCCCGACCGGGTCGACTGGGTGCGCGTCATGCCCTTCGTCGTCCTGCATGTGGGCTGCCTCGGCATCCTGTGGGTGGGCGTCAGCGCCTTTGCGGCGTGGGCCGCGGTGTTTCTCTACTTTATCCGCATGTTCGCGGTGACGGGCATCCATCACCGCTACTTCTCGCACAAGACCTACTCCACCTCGCGCGCCGGGCAGTTTTTCCTCGCGCTGTGGGCTGGCACCACGGTGCAACGCGGCTCGCTCTGGTGGGCCTATCACCATCGCCACCACCACCAGCACTCCGATGACGCGGAGGATGCGCACTCGCCTCACGTGCACGGTTTTCTCTGGTCCCATATCGGCTGGATCACGTCGCGCCGCAATTTCCCCACCGACTACACCAAGGTGAAGGACCTGGCGAAATTCCCCGAGCTGGTGTGGCTCAATCGTTTCGATCTCTTGGTGCCGATTTTGTATGCGTTTTCCATGCTCGGCCTCGGCGCCCTGCTTGAGCGCCACGCTCCCGGGCTGGGGACCAATGGGCCGCAGATGTTGGTGTGGGGCTTTTTCGTGAGCACCACGGCGCTGTTTCACGGCACGGCCTGCATCAACTCGATGGCGCACCTGATGGGCAAACGGCGTTTCAAAACCGACGACGACTCTCGCAACAGCTTCATCCTCGCTATCATCTGTCTCGGCGAAGGCTGGCATAACAACCACCACCGCTACCAGAGCTGTACGCGAAACGGCTTCTACTGGTGGGAGATCGACCCGACTTACTACGGGCTTAAACTCCTCTCTTACACCGGCCTCATCTGGGGTCTGAAATCAGTTCCGCAGTCGATTCTCGAGGAGGGCAGCCGCGCCGACCATCACCGCTCGGTCGCCGCTTCGGAGCGCGCCGTCGAGGTTACTGGCACCAGCGGCCTGCGCCAAGTGCTGCCCGCAGCCGCCGCCATCGCGGTGGCAACCGCCACGGCCGCGCACAGTGAACTGCCGAAAAAAGCCGACGGCCCCGCCATCCACAAGGACCTGAGCAGCGAGCTGGTGAAGCCCAACATTCCCGCTTCGCCATCGAGCGGCGACCACGTGGTCTGAGCCCGCCGGCCTGTTGCGCGTGGCCAAGGGCACGCGGGAAATTCTTTCTGAGCCGGGTTTTCGTAAGCCCGGCCTTTTTTGCGGCTTCCCGGTTGCGACGCGGCCGGGGCCGGTCACCTCTGACGGCTTCACCGGTAGGTTTCGTTTCACACCGCTTCACTCATGCGCACCGCGATTATTGGCACCGGCATCGCCGGTCTGGGCACCGCTCATTTCCTGCACCGCGCGGGCGACGACATCACCTGCTTCGGCCCCGAAACCTATGCGGGCGGACACAGCAACACCGTTGACGCCATCGAGCCCGGCACGGGGCGCGCGCTGCCGATCGACACCGGTTTCATGGTGTTTAACCGCGTGACCTATCCGCATCTGTGCCGGCTGTTTGAGGAGCTGAAAGTCCCGCTTAAGCCGACCGATATGAGCTTCGCGGTGAAGGACGCCGACACGGGGCTCGAGTGGTGCGGCTCCTCGCTCAACAAGCTCTTCGCGCAGCGCAAAAACCTCTTCAGCCCGCGCTTCATCCGCATGCTGATGGAGGTGAATCGCTTCAATAAAGAGTCGGTGCTCGCCCTCAAAAACGAGGTCGAGTCGGGCAAGGAAAACCTCGCCGACTACGTGCGGCGGCGCGGCTATGGGGAGGATTTTTGGAACCTGTATCTCGTGCCCATGAGCAGCGCGGTGTGGAGCACTCCGCCCGAGAAAATGATGGAGTTCCCCGCCGCCTCGCTCCTGCGTTTTTTCCACAATCACGGCTTCCTTGGCCTGCACACCCAGCACCCGTGGTGGACGGTGGACGGCGGCTCGCGCGAATACGTAAAGCGCCTCGTCGCGCCCTTTGCGGACCGCATCCGCCTCGGCTGCGCCGCGACGCGGATCATCCGCCACGCCGGCGCGAGTGGCGCGGGCGGGGAGGGGCGGGCGGGAGCGGCGGGAGGCGGCGTGTCCGTGCTCACCGCCGACGGCGCCGAACACACCTTCGACCGCGTGGTCGTGGCCACGCACGGCGACCAGGCGCTGCGCCTGCTGGTCAATCCGACGCACGACGAAAACCGCCTGCTCGGGGCTTTCAAGTATCAGGCGAACATCGCGACCCTGCACACCGACGTGAACGTGATGCCGCGCGAGCGCCGCGCCTGGGCGAGCTGGGTGTATCAGGTTTCCCGTGACAAGGTGGGGCGCGTCCTGCCCGCCACGCACTACTGGATGAATCGCCTTCAAGGCGTGAGCGAGCGGCAGCACTACTTCGTCACCATCAACCGGCCCGAGCAGATCGACCCGGCCATGGTGATCAAAACCATCGCCTACGAGCATCCGCTCTTCGACCTCGCGGCGCGCTCGGCGCAGGCGGAGCTGCCGGCGCTCAACGCGGCGGCGCGCGGCGCGACCGAGACTTATTTCGCCGGCAGCTATTTCCGCCACGGCTTCCACGAGGACGCGTTCATGAGCGCGGTGCAGCTTTCGGAGCTTCTGCTCGGCCGCGACCCCTGGGTTTGACCGGCGGCGGCGCGTCGGCAGGTGTCGAAAGCGTAGCATTCGGGCATGGGCTCTGCTGACCGCTTGCCACCCGTCGTTTCCGAGACCGGTTTTTGCGGGCATCCATGCTCGCGCTTACTTTCTCCCGCCTCGTCGTGTCGCGTCTCGCCCGTTTCGGCGGGCTCGGTCTGCTGCTCGTTCCGGTATTTCCCCCCGCGTGGGTTTCGGCCGCTCCGGCCCCGGCGGCGAAACCCGCCGCGTCCCTCGCCTACCGCACCGATCGCGTGATCGTGCGGCCCGCGCCGCCCGGGGTCGTCGGCCTCGGCGTCCAGGGCGCGGGCGCGGCCCCGCGTTTCGCGACGGCCGCCGAGCTCTCGGCTAACGCCGCCCCGCGCGCCGCCATCAAGGCCCGGCTCGGTCTGCGCACGCGACGCGCCTATGCCGGGCTCGGCGGCTTGGAGGTGCTTGAACTGCCGCCCGGTCTCGCCGTCGACCGGGCCCTCGCCGACCTCGCCGCCTCCGGCCTCTACGCCTACGTGCAGCGTGACACGCTCCACCACATCAGCCTCGCGCCGAACGACGCCCGCTACACCGACGGCACCCTTTGGGGATTGCACAACACCGGCCAGTCCGGCGGCGTGGCCGACGCCGACATCGACGCGCCCGAGGCGTGGGATATCCGCACCGACGCCTCCTCGGTCATCGTCGGCGTCATCGACACCGGCATCCGCACCACCCACCAGGACCTCGCCGGCAACCTGTGGACCAACCCCGGCGAGAGCGGCGGCGGCAAGGAAACCAACGGCATCGACGACGACGCCAACGGCTACATCGACGACGTCCACGGCATCAACTCCATCAACGGCTCGGGCAATCCCAACGACGACAACGGTCACGGCTCGCACTGCGCCGGCACCATCGGCGGCTACGGCAACGACGCCACCGGCGTGGTCGGCGTCGCCTGGCGAGTGAAGTTGATGGGCCTCAAGTTTCTCAGCGCCTCCGGCTCCGGCTCCGATTCCGACGCCATCGAGTGCATCGCCTACGCCCGCGCCAAGGGCGCCCGCATCCTGAGCAACTCCTGGGGCGGCGGCGGCGACTCGCCCGCCCTGCGCGACGCCATCGCCGCCTGCCGCGCCGACGGGATCATTTTTGTCGCCGCCGCCGGCAACGAGTCCGTAAACACCGACGTTACCTTCAACTCGCCCTCCGGGTATGAGTTGGACAACATTGTCGCCGTCGCCGCCACCGACCGCCGCGACGCGCTCGCATCGTTCTCCAACCAGGGCTTCGGCTCCGTGCATCTCGGCGCGCCCGGCGTCGCCATCACCTCGACCGTCTCCACCAGCAACACCGCCTACGACTCCTTCAGCGGCACCTCGATGGCCACGCCGCACGTCGCCGGCGCGCTCGCCCTGATGCGCGCCCAGTATCCGGCGGAGAACTACGCCCAGTTGATCAACCGCCTCCTTCGCGCCACCGACCCGATCACGGCGCTCTCCGGGCGCACGCTCACCGGCGGCCGGCTAAATCTCCACCGCAGTCTCACCGGCACCCTCGCCACCCCGCCCAACGACGACTTCGCCGGCCGCCTCACCCTGCCCGCCACGACCTCGGTCTACGTGCGCACCTTCAACCACTTCGCCACCGCCCAATCCGGCGAACCGCTCCACGCCACCCTCAGCGCCGCGAAGTCCATCTGGTTTACCTGGACCGCCCCGTCCGCCGCACCCGTCACCGTCTCGCTCGCCGGCAGCGATTTCGACACCCTGCTCGGCGTTTACACCGGCGCGAGTGTCGGTGCGCTCACCGAGCTGGCGGGCAACGACAACGCCTCCGCCGGCCTTCTCACCAGCCGCGTCACCTTCACCGCCACCGCCGGCGCGACTTACCACTTCGCGGTGGATGGCAAGGCCGGCGCGACCGGCGCCATCGTGCTGCGTCTCACCACCCCGCCGGTGAACGACGCCTTCGCCGGTGCCTCCGCCCTGAACGGCACGCCCGCCACCGCCGAGGGCACCACCCTCGGCGCCGGCCTCGAAGCCGCCGAGCCCGCCCACGCCGGCTTCGCCGGCGGCGCGTCCATCTGGTGGACGTGGACCGCGCCCGCCTCGGGGCCCGTCGCGCTCACCACCTCCGGCAGCTCCTTCGACTCCCTGCTCGCGGTCTACACCGGCTCCGTCCTCAACGCCCTCACCCCCGTCGCCAGCAACGACAACGCCACCTCTGGCGCGATCACCAGCCGCGTCACCTTCACCGCCGCGGCCGGGGTCAACTACCGCATCGCGGTCGATGGCAAAGCCGGCGCGACCGGCGCCGTGCGTCTCTCGCTCGCCATCCCGCCCGCCAACGATGCCTTCGCCGCGCGCGCCGTGTTGCCCCCCGCCGCCGTCGCCACCGCCGGTTCCAATGTCGGCGCCGGCCGCGAAGCCGGCGAGCCCACCCACGGCAGCTCCACCGCCACCGCCTCCGTCTGGTGGACCTGGACCGCGCCCAGCTCCGGCACTTGGGAGGCCAACACCATCGGCAGCGCCTACGACAGCCTGCTCGGCGTTTACACCGGCTCGGCGCTCAACTCCCTGGCCACCGTCGGCACGGATGACGACGGCGGCGGCAACCTCACCAGCCGCGTGACCTTCACCGCCACCGCCGGCACCGTTTACCAGATCGCGGTGGATGGCTGGGGCGGCGAAACCGGGGCCATCACGCTCAACCTTCGCGCTTCCACCGTGGCGCCCGCCAACGATGCCTTCGCCGCCCGCGCGCCCGTCACGCTCGGCCTCGACGGACGCGGCGCGGGCACCGGCGATTCCGCCACCGCCACCAAGGAGACCGGCGAGCCCGCCCACGCCGGTCTGGCCGGCGGTCGTTCCCTCTGGTGGACGTGGACCGCCGCCGCCGATGGCGACGTCGTCATCGACACGGTGGGCAGCGCCTTCGACACCTTGCTCGCCGCCTACACCGGCACGGGCGTCGCCGCGCTTACCGAGATCGCGTCCAACGACAACGCCGCCGATTTCCAGAGCCGCATCGCCTTCCCCGTCACCGCCGGCACGACCTACGCGCTCGCGGTGGATGGCTCCGGCGGCGTCGGTGGCCCGGTCGTCCTCAGCGTTGTCTTCACCTCGGGCAACCAGCGCCCGGTGGTTACCGCCGCCGCCCTTCTGCCCGCCGTGCGCGGCTACGCCGAGGAGGTGCTCGCGGTGACCGGCGCGACCGTGATCGACGCCGAAAACGACCCCGCCACGCTCCTCTACCAGTGGCAGTCGTCGGCTGATGGCTCCACCTGGGCCGACGAATCCGGGGCCGACAACGCGTCGCTCGCGCCCGCCGACGCCCGCGCCGGCCGTTTCTGGCGCTGCGTCCTGCGCGCGAGCGACGCGGGCGGCGCCGGCCCGGTCTTCACCACCGCCGCGACCGGGCTGGAGCGCCGCGTCGTCCCGGTCGCGCGCCACGGGCAGGCCTACGCTTACGATCCCGACCTGCCGCTCGCGGTGGCACCCGGCGGCAGCTACGACCGCTCATTGTGGATCAACGAATTCAGCCAAGGCCCCAGCGGTGGCACCGCCGAGTGGGTCGAGCTGCTCGTTCTGCGCAGCACCGATCTGCGCGGCTACGTTGTTCGCGACGTGAATTTTTCCAATGTGATCACCCTCTCGGCCCACGCGCTCTGGGCCTCCGTCCCGGCCGGCTCGCTGATCGTGATCTACAACGGCGGCACCACCAAAGACCCGGCGCTGCCCGCCGATGATTTCGACCTTTCGGACCGACGGGTAATCATGCCCTCCGCCGCACCCTATATCAGCGGCGTGTGGCCCGGCTTTAGCAACTCCGCCGCCGACGGCATCGCGGTGCGCGACGCCACCGGCACCTTGGTCGATGGACTCGCGATCAACGGCAGCGTCGTCCACGCGCCCGCGCTCGGCACCGTCGGCTCGGCGCGCGCGGCGAAGTTTGACGCCGCCACCACCGCCGCCGTGGACACGCCGGCCGCGTGGACGATAGTGGTCTCCCTGGCCGCCAACGTCACCCCCGGCGCGGGTAATGGCGGGGCGAATACCAGCTTCGTCGCCGAACTTCGCAGCGGCGCGGCCGACGAGCCGCCCGTCTACAGCATCGCCGCCGGAGCCTTGCCCGACGGGCTCGTGCTCGATCCGGGCACGGGCATCGTCGCCGGCACGCCGACGGTGGCGGGCGGCGGATTTTTCACCTTCACGGTGCGCCGCACGGCGTCGGGCGGCGCGTCCGTCGAGCGCGTGGTGCAGCTCGTAGTCGGCGACGCCGCCGGGGTGCATCGAGTGCCGCCGGGCGTCACCTGGACCCCGCCGGGTGCCGTGGTGATCGAGGGCGCGCTGGTGGTGGAGGGGACCCTCGGGACCGGCGGCGGCGGCGTGACGGTGCTGCGGACCTATGAGGCATGGGCGGCGCTGGCGACCTTGGCGGGAGGCGGCGCTTGGACCGATCCCGTGGCCGACACCGACGGCGACGGCCAGGCGAACCTCTTGGAGTTTGCCCTTGGCGGCATGCCCGGCGCGCCCGACGCGGCCTTGGTGGCGACGGCGCTAGTGGAGACGGCGGGCGGACCGCGCCTGTCGGTGAGTTTCCGCCGCCAAGTCGCGCCGCGCCTGGTGGGCTACGCGGTCGAGTGGTCGGCCGATCTGGCGACGTGGTGGCCCTTCGATCTCGAAAGCCATGCGACCGGAACGCCGTCCGCGCCCGACGCGATGGGCCACGAAACCGTGATCGTCCGCGCGCCGGAGGCGGCGACCGGGGAGCGGGTTTTCCTGCGGGTGCGGGTGACGGACTGATGCGTTCCCCTCGGGTTTTTCGCACGGGGCGCGGGCGGGGCTTGATCGGGCGAGAAACCTACTTTAACGCTCGCCCCATGACACTTCCCCTTGCGTTCGCCTGGCTGCGTGAGCGTCGCCGCGCCGTGATGTGGCTCGTGGTGCTGGTAGTGGTGGCGCACGGGATGGCGGAATTGCTTGGCCGGGGCGTGCTCCGGCCGCCGCACGATTGGAGCACAGCGATCAATGGCGCCAAGGGCGCGGCGTTTTCGTTTTTGGTGGCTTGGGGGATGAAGCAGTCGGCGGGTGGAGTGGCCCCGTGTTTTGGCTCACGCTGATCGCCAAACTAAGCGGCCATCTGCTCTTTTGCGGCGCCGCGCTTACCCTCCGCTGGCTGCATCCGAAACCTGGCGTCTGGCAGGTCAGGAATGAAGTGCGCGCCACTCTGGCGGCGGCGGGTTCGCCTGGATCCCGCCCAAGATGAGATCTTGCCGGGTGCGGCGCGGCCCGGTGCATGCGGCGCGGCACGCGGGTCGGATTAACGCTGGGTGGTTATCGAGTATCGGCCTGACTGCATGGCCTTGAGCCGACGCCGACGAGGGCAGGGAGGGTGGGCGTGGGGGGCGGGGCCGGGAAAGCGGGGCGGCGAAGATCAGGGTTTGGCGGAGGCGGGTCGGGCGAAGACGGCGGGCTGGGGGCGGGCGGTGTAGAGGCGGACGTTGGCAAAGGTCATCCGGCCTTTGGGCTCGCCGTGCGTGGCGCCGTTTTTCCAGTGATAGAAGGTGGCGTCTCGCGGCAGGGACAGGCCGGAGACGGTCTGCCACGTGTCGTAAACGATGACGCTTTCCGGGAGGTCGGTGATGGGTTCGCCCTTTTCCTTGGCGAAGTAGGTCACGATGTAGCGGACGAGTTTAACGCGCTGGGTGGCGGGATCGAGGTAGGCGATGTAGTAGTCGTCGGGCGCGTCGCCCACTCCGGCGGCGTAGGTGATTTTGACGACGACGTAGGTTTTGCCCTCATAATCGGCGGCGGGCAGGGGCGTCTGGATGGCGCCTTCGTCGGCAAAGACGAAGGGGATGGCGAAGAAGTAGAAGGGGGTCCAGAGGTAGAATCGAGGGGGCATGAGGGGGCCGCCGCCAGCGGGGGCGTCGGTCCAGAAATCCGTGCCGTCGTAGCCGAGGGCGTAGTCGGGCGAGGTGACGAGGCCGTTGCGGTTGATGAGATCGAAGCGCTGGTGGTCGGCGGTCGAGCGCCCGCCGAAGGTGATGGCGAGGTCGTATTCGAGGGTGCCGAAGGTCTTCCAGGGCGCGAGGCCGCCGTGGGCGGCGATGGCGGGGGCGAGCGGGGTGTCGCGGCCGGCGGCGGCGGCGAGCGGAGAGGCGGTGGTCAGAGCGGCGAGGAGGACGGCGAGGAGACGGCGAAAGGGCTTCATGGCGGTGGTGAGGATTGAATGGGCTTTGGTTAGCACGGCTCGGGCAAGGAGGCAATCGGTGGGGTGCGACCCTGCGATTCGTGCGCCGGATAATCGCCCTCGCCGGTTCGGAAACGCGCGGGGGATTTTGCGCAGCACCGCGCGTCGCCCCTGTGGGCCGTGGGGCGTGGCGCCCATGCCCGGCCCGGACATCGTCGCAAACGCGCTTCCTCCTTTTGCCCCATTTCGGCAAGCACGGAAGCGGGTTATGGTGGCCGGAGAGACCGGCACGTCGCCTCACGCCGACTTCGGCGTCACTCGCGGCCACGGCCGGTCCGCTCAATCCGAGCGCATGTTCAACAACCCGATTCCACAAAAATCATTATGAAAACAAATCCCACGCCCATTCTCGTCCATGCAGCCTTTGTCGCGACCTTGTTCGGCGTCGTCCCCGGCATCGCCGCGCCCGATATGAAGGACGAAAACCAAGACCGGACCCGAGCCACCAGTTCCATGGATCGCGGCACTTCCCAAAGGCAGCTACGACCGGCCTCCGAAGATCCGCGTGGTCGCCGGGCTGGCGAGCTTCTGGGCATGGAGGTGCGCGGCACAGGAGACGAAAAACTGGGCGACGTGCACGACTTCGTGGTCGATGCCAGCTCCGGTGAAGTATCGTATGTCGTCGTTTCCACGGGCGGTGTGCTCGGATTTGGCGACGAGATGCGCGCCGTGCCCGTCGCGGCCTGCACGATGCACGCGGACCATGTCGCCCTCGACCTCAGCCGGACGCGTTGGGAGCAGGCGCCGGTCTTCAACCGCGCGCAGTTGATCGCGTTAAACACGAAAGGCCGCACCGACCATATCCACGCGTTTTTCGATTCGCCGACCGGCGGGCGCGCCTCGGGCGAGTCCGACGACAAGGCCATGAAAAAGAGTTCCCGCGAGCAGCCGCGCGAGTTCGTCCTCGCGAGCGAGATTCGCGGCAAGGAGGTGCACAGTGCCAATGAACAGATCGGCGAGATCGACGACGTCATCATCCAGCCAGGTTCGTATCGCGTCGCCGCGCTGCTCGACGCCGACGACGTGTTCGCCGGCAACGATCGCGACTACCTCGTGCCGCTCGGAAAGCTGAACGGCTTTAACACCGACCGGCTCACCACGACCCTCGGCCGCCAAGACTTCTCCCGCGCCGGCGAGTTCACCGAGGCCTCCTGGTCCGCGCCCGTCTCCCATGTGAGCACGATTTATTTCTGGCCGATCTACCCCACGACCGGGGAGCAGCGTGATCGCACCACGATGAACGACTCCGCTTCCGCCTCGCGCGACCGCGCGGATGGCACGGACAGCACCGGCGCCGGGCGGGCTCCGCTCACCGCGATTCGCGAGGCCGTGCAATCCGCGACTTCCAACGCCGGCAACGCCGATGTGCGTGTGGTTACCGAGAAGGAAAAAGTGGTCCTGCTCGGCACCGTGCCGAGCGAAGAGATGAAAGACCGGATCGAGGAGCGCGCCGCGAAGGCGGCTTCGGGTTGGGAAATCGACAACCGGCTGCGCGTCGCGCAAAATCGGTGAACCGTGGTGAGGCAGCGCCCCTTTTTGGGGGCGCGGCGTTTTCGTCGCTGATGCCAGCGCCCACCGAGGCCGGTACGAGGCACCACGACCGCTTCGCCCGGCGGCTGGATTATCCGGGCGCTTTCCACCGATTATGAGAACACCTTCGCGGAACGCCCGACGCTGGCTGGCAGGCGTCGTGATCGCCGCGGCAATCTATGCCGTGGCCGGGACTTGGATAGTGCCGCTCGTCGTGCACCGGCAAGTCGAGAAACGGGTAGCCGCGTTGCTTGATCGAGAAGTTTCGCTGGGCGATGTGCAGTTCAATCCCTTTACGTTCGCCCTGACCCTGGAGCGGTTCTCCGTGGCCGGCGTCGATGAAGACCCGGTTGCGTCGGTTGCTGTCGCACGCATCAATTTTGATCCATGGGAATCGCTGGCTCAGCGACAATGGAGGTTTGCGCGCGCCACGTTAACCGCGCCTCGCGTCAGGTTGGTCGTGGAGGCGAACGGCGAGTTGAACATCGCGGATTTATTCGAGCAACCGGCGCGCGAGCGAGAGGGCGGTGGATCAGCGCCGCACCGCGCCGAGCCGCCGCGTTTCCGGGTCGATCAGCTCCGGATCGAGGACGGGGCGGTTGAGTTTTTGAATCGCTCGAAGCCGTCGGAGTTCACCACGACGGTGCACCCGATAACGCTCGGGCTGGACGGTTTTTCGACCGCCCGCGACGTCACCGGCGCGTATCGCCTGACGGGGAGCACGGGCCGGGGGGAAACGTTTACCCTGACCGGCGAGATGACGGCGGTACCGTTCGGGCTGCGCGGGGAAATCGCGCTGAGCGCTATCGCGTTGCCGGCGTATCAGCCCTTTGTCGCCGCGTTCCTCAACGGCGAGATTCGTGCGGGGGAGATGGATGTGGCCGCGCGCTACGAGGTCGGCGCGGGCCGCGAGCAACGGGTTTTGGTGCACGAAATGAAGCTCACGATTTCCAAGCTGGCGCTCGCGCTCACCGGGGCCAAGCAAGCGCAGGTTGAAGTGGAAACCCTGGAGATCGAAGTATCGAAGGCCGATCTGCTCGCCCCCCGTGTCCGGGTTGCGCGCTTGTTGGTCCAGGGTCCGGGCGTGAGAGTCGTACGTGAGGCCGATGGTGTTATCAATCTCGCGCAGTTTATCCCCTCCGGCACCGGAAGCGGAGCGCCGCTTGGGAGCGAGGAGGCGGCGGACGTTCCCGAAGGCGGTAGGCGGACGGCGGTTTGGGTGGAGCAATTTTTATTGGAGAATGGAACGATTTCGCTCGTTGACCGCGCGGTCTCGCCCGAGCTCGCGGTGAGCGCGCAGGATGTTCGCGTGGTGGTCTCCGGGGTGACGCCGGACCCGACGGTGCCGGCGGAAGTCGAGCTGGCGTTCCGCCTGCTCGAGCAACCCGGAGCGTTGAAGGCGGCGGGGACCGTCACGCGTCAGCCGCTGGCGCTTGATGCGCAGGCGAGTGCCTCGGGCTGGGACTTGTCGCTCGCCTCCCGTTATCTTGCCACGGCGGCCGGTTTTGAAATCACGTCCGGCCGCGCGGAGGTGGATGGGCGGATTGAGGCATCCGCGCCCGATGGACAGCCCTTATCCGTGCGCTGGACCGGCACGGCCGCCGTGGACGATTTTGCAACGCGTGACCGCGCCTTTGATCGGGAGCTGATCGCCTGGAAACGACTCGGCGCCGAAGGCGGCGAGTTCACCTTGTCGCCGCCGCGCTTTAGCGCGCAGGAAATCACGCTCGCGCAGCCGAGGGTCAATCTCGTGTTGCGCGAAGACGGTGCGTTGAACCTGACCGCGGCGTTTGATCCCGCCACCGATCCGGCTGGGGTAAGCGAGCCAAGCGCGGCGCTCGTGGCGGGGTCCGCGCAGGACGCTTCGGAGCGACCCGAAGGCGAGGGGGCGGAGGCTCGCCTGGAGGTCACTATCAGGCGTGTGCAGATCGAAGGCGGCGAGATCGCATTCACGGACCGCTCCGTGGCGCCGGCGGCCACCGTTGGCGCGCGCGACTTGAAGGGCACCTTGTCGGGGCTTTCGACCCAGCCGGGTGGAACGGGCGAGGTTAAGGTGTCGGCGACGATTATTGGTTCCACGCCGGCGACCTTGGAAGGGCGGGCCAATCTGTTGGGACCGGACCTGTTATCGCGCGCGGAGCTCACGCTGGACCTTCGCGGCGTGCGGCTCGAACCCTTGGAACCTTATGTCATGAGTTTTCTCGGCTACCGGGTGGCGCGAGGGAAGATGCGCGGCGACTTTGAATACACGATCACCCAAGGGATGCTGGACGGGAAAAACCGCGTGGTGCTCGACAACTTCTACCTGGGCGAAGCGGTGCCGAGCCCGAACGCGATCAGTGCGCCCATAAAGCTCGCGTTGGCCGTGCTGCGAAACCGGGACGGCGAGGTGGTGTTGGAGGTGCCCGTCAGCGGATCACTCAAATCGCCGGACTTTGATTTTGGGCAGACTATCCGGGGTGCCTTCGGCAACATTCTAGGACAAGTGGCGACCGCTCCGTTCGCGTTTCTCGGTTCGCTACTGGGAGGGGCAGGCGGCGACTTGGACGAGGTCGAATTTCGTCCGGGGGAGGCGAGCATCTCGGACGATGCCGGCCAAAAACTTGAGTTCATCGCACGGGCCCTCCGCGAGCGTCCGGGACTCGGGCTCGTGATCCGCTGGCAGGTCTCACCCGCAGCCGATCGCGACGCCCTGCGCGAGCGGCGGCTGAACGAGATGATTCGGCACGAGCGCGACCGGCTTTCGCAGGCGGCCGCTACGGAGTCCAGCGACGAGGAAGCGCTGCGCGTGCTGTATGCGCGGCGCATTCACGCCGACGCTGATCAGGCGGGCCCGGGCACGGCAGGCAAGGTGGCGGACCCGGCGGGCGTATCGTCGGCGGATGCACCGAACGAGGATAGGCCGCCGTGGTATGCCCGGATTTGGCGTGTTGTTCGCAGTCCCTTTTTCGGCGGCGAGCCGGGAAGCGGGGCGGAAGAGGGTAACGCCATCGCGGCCCCACCGAGCGAGGCGGTTATGCGACGGGCAGTGCTGGAATCGATCCAACTCGGCGAGGCGAGCATGGCTGAGTTGGCCGAATCGCGGGCGCGGGCGGCGCGCGAGCGTTTCGTAAACGCGGGTGTCGACCCGAAACGCATCGAGATCAAACGCGGCGCTGAAAAGCTCGGCGGCGAACGGGAGGAAGCGGCGCGCGTGACATTCGAACTCGAACCCACCAAGGGAGCCGGTTGAAGCGATACGCCGGCAGGTTGCTGTCGAAGCATGGATCGCCTCAGCGGCCGCCTTCTTCGGGCGCCGCTTCGCGGATGGTCTCCTCGGCCTCCTGCAGGTCGTCGCCTTGCGGGGCGGGCGTTTCGGAGGGCGGGGTGGCGGCCTCCGGCTGGAAGACGAGCGCGGCGAACATCGGGAAGTGATCCGACCCGAATTTGGGCAGCCGCTCCAGCCCGGCGAGATTGAAGTGACGGGTGTGAAAGACGTGATCGAGCGGGTAGCGCAACAGCGGATACCGGGCGTGGTAGGTGTTGAACAGGCCGCGGCCGGCGCGCGGATCGAGCAGGCTGCCGACTCGCTGGAAAAGACGTGTGGTATGCGACCAGGCGACGTCGTTGAAATCGCCGATGACGAGCGCCGGAACGCCACGCTCCCCGATCTCGCGCGCCACAAGGATCAGCTCGGCATCGCGCGGGGCGGAACTCTGGCGCTCGTCCGCGCCCGGCGGATCGATGCCCGGCGGGCGCGGATGCACCGCGTGAAGCTCGACGAGCGCGCCGCCGGGCAGCCGCACTCCGGCGCGGATGGAGGGAACGTCCGGCTCCACACGGAAGAGCACCTCCGGCGCGATCAACTCGAACCGCGAATACAGCGCCATGCCGTAGGTGTTCGCCTGCGGTTGGAGCACGGTGAAGCGGTGGCTCGCCTCGAGCGGGCGGCATTGCTCGATCCACCAGGTATCCGGCTCCGAGAGCAGGATGATGTCGGGATCGCGTTCGCGGAGGATTGCCAGCAGCGCGGCTGCGTCGCGATTTTTCATCAACACATTGGCGGCGACGACGCGCAGCGTGCGTTCCGGCGCGGGGGCGAGCGCGTCGCGCACCGTCCGGGGGGCGAGCGGCGTGAAGGGGAAAATGAACCAAACCTCGATGAGCACCGTGATCGCTAGCAGCCCGGCCAGCACCCGGTCGGTGCGCTTCATCCGGGAGCGCAAAATGACCGCGACGAGCAGCAGCGCCAGCGCGAGCCACGCCACCTGGAGCCGGGGAAAATCGCAGAGCCGCACCCACCAGAGATTCGTGTGGAGGAAGGGCAGCGTCGCGGCCACCACCAGGACGATGGCGACGAGGCGCAGGATGAGGCGGACGAGCGGGACGGCGGTCATGTTTTGGCGGAGGATTACGGGGAGGACGGTCGAGCGGCGATGCAGTTCATGGCGGACGCGTCGGGCGCGGCGAGAGCCCGGTCAGAACCGCGGGTTGGGCGTCTTGATTTTCCCCAGGCTCGGGGACCGGTTTTTTTCGCCCCGGGGCACCACGCTGAACGAGCCGCCCGTCTCCGGCACCAACGCTTCCACGGTATCCAGCGCGTGGATACACGAGGAGCGGACCGCCGCGTGGATCTCGTCCTTGGTGACCCGCTGCCGCAGGAGTGCGTCGTCAAGAATCCCGCCGCGATAGAGCAGCAGGGCGGGCTCGCCCGTCACGAAGCGGCGAAGCCACGCCACGCGGACGCTGGACCAGGTGATCACGAATTGCAGCCCGATCAAAAGCGCCGGCGCGAGGACCCCCTGCGACAAAGCGACATCCTGGCTGAGCGTGATCGACGCGAGCGTGGAGCCGAGCGAGACCGTGATCACCAAATCGAAGGCGTTCATCTTGGCCAGGACGCGCTTTCCCGCGATGCGGAGAAAAAAGATCAGGCAGCCATACGCGCCGAGCCCGGAGATGACGACGCGCAGAAGCGGGGACCAGCTATCAAAAAGGGAAAAGTCCATGGTGGCGCTGAATGCATCGGGCTCGTCCCGTCGATCAAGAGGGTCGGGCAAGAGTTACATAACTTATGGTCAAGCCCCAAGAGTGAGGCTGTTTCACCGCTGCCTCGATGAGAAAGCTCCCCCAGGCTGGCGCCGATTTCTCACAAAATATTCATGGGCGGACACTCAAGAAACCCTGTCCCCCAAATCCATGCTCGAATCGGTAGGCCAAATAGAACACCAAAACGCGGCCTGATCGCCTCTCCCGATCTGTGCAACAAGACATGGATTCCCCTACTCCCCACCCGTCCGACGAAGCACGACTCCGCGCGGAAAACGCGGAACTGCGCGCGCGGTTGGAGGAGGCGGAAAAAACGCTGCGCGCCATCCGCGCGGGCGGGGCCGCTTCGCTCGTGGTCGAGGCTGCGGATGGCGCGAGCCACCACCCTGTGCGCCGTGCGGACGAGGAGGTCGTCGGGGCGCACGGCGACGTCATGCACATCCCCGAGCGGAAACGCGGCGCGGCGGAGGAGGCCTTGCGGGAGAGCGAAGCCAGATATCGCTCGCTCTTCGAAAACATGCAGGAGGGCTTCGCCTTCTGTCAGATGCTCTTTGATGAGAAGGGCCAGCCGGAAGATTTCGTCTACATTACGGTGAACGAGGCTCTTGTGAGACTGACCGGTTTGGGGGACGTGACCGGCAAACGGGTGACCCAGCTCTTTCCAGGAATCAAGGAACTGAACCCGGAATTGTTCGTGACCTATGGCCGGGTAGCCTCGACCGGCAATCCGGAGCGATTCGAGATCGATTTCAAGCCTCTGGGGCTGCGTCTGGCGGTCTCCGCCTATTGCCCGATGAAAGGCTATTTTGCCGCCGTTTTTGATGACATTACCCGGCGCGCGCGGACGGAAGAGGTGCTGCGGGAGAGCGAGCAGCGCTTTCGCATCATGGCCGATGGCTTGCCGCTGATCGTGTGGGTTCACGACGCCCGGGGGCGGTTGCAGTTCGTCAACCAAACCTATGGCGACTTCTTCGGCGTCACGCCCCGGCAGATCGCCGGCCTGAACTGGCAGCCGCTGGTGCATGCCGACGATGGAGAGGCTTATGCGAACGAGTTCAGCGCCTGCGTGCGGGATCGCCGCCACTTCCAAGCCGAGGTGCGTGTGCGCCGGTTCGATGGGGAGTGGAGGTGGCTTGAGTCCCGCGCCCAGCCGCGGTTCTCCGTTTCCGGCGAGTTTTTAGGCATGGTGGGCAGCAGCCTCGACATCACCGAGCGCAAGCAGGCCGATCTGGAGCTGGTGAATCGTGAAGCCCACCTGCGGCGCGTGATTAACAACCAACTCGGCCTCGTTGGCGTGATCGACCGCGATGGAATCCTGATCGAGGTCGACCAGCGCTCCCTGGCCATCGCCAAAGCTCGCCGTGAACAAGTGATCGGGAGGCATTTTGCCGAGGCGCCCTGGTGGAACTACGATCCAGGCGTTGCCCGGCAGATGCGTGACGCGATGCGGAGAGCGATGGCTGGGGAAGTGGTTCGCTTCGATGTCTCGCTGTTTGCACACGGCGACGAGGGCGTGATGATCGACTTCATGATCGCGCCGGTTTTTGGCGCCGACGGCGAGGTGGAGTACCTGGTCCCCTCCGGCGTCGATATCCGTGAACGACATGCGGCCGAGCAATCTCTGCGCGCGAGCGAGGAGCGTTTCCGCGCGCTGACCACGGCCAGCTCGGATGTCGTCTATCGCATGAGCGCGGATTGGAGCGAGATGCACCCGCTGGATGGCCGGGGCGTTTTCGCCAGCACGGAAGCGGGAAGCCGCACCTGGCTTCAGGATTACAACCACCCGGAGGATCAGCCGAAGATCCTGGCGCGCGTCCACGAATCCATCCGGACCAAGAGCATCTTCGAGCTCGAACACCGGGTCCGGCGCGTGAACGGCACCTGGGGCTGGACGTTCTCGCGGGCGGTCCCGATGCTGGATGCGACGGGCAAGATCGCCGAATGGTTCGGCACCGCGAGTGACGTGACCGCGCGCAAAGAGGCCGAGGCGGCGCTGCGCCAGAGCGAGGAGCGTTTCCGCGCGGCCGTCGGCGCGGTGAGCGACATCATCTGGACCAACAGTGCCGAAGGAAAGATGGAGGGCGAGCAGGCGACCTGGGGCGCGTTCACCGGCCAGCGCCAGGAGGATTATCAAGGCCATGGCTGGTCGAAAGCCGTGCATCCCGACGACGCGCAGCCGACTTTAGACGCCTGGAATCTTGCCGTGGCGGAAAAGCGCGCGTTTGAGCTCGAACACCGCGTGCGGCGGAGCGATGGAGAGTGGCGGCTATGTGCCATTCGGGCCGTGCCGGTGATGGATCCCGGGGGAGAAATCCGCGAATGGGTCGGCGTCCACTCGGACGTCACCGAGCGGAGGCGGTCCGAAACGAATCTGCGCGCAAGCGAGAAGCGGATGCGGCTGGCCACCGAGGCCACGGCGGTGGGCATCTGGGAATGGAACGTCCTCACCGACGCGCTACACTGGGACGCGCAGATGTTCCGCCTCTATGGCGTCGCGCCGACCGCGGACGGCATCGTGCCCTACAGCGACTGGAGCGGAGCCGTGATGCCGGAGGAATTGGCGGAGAATGAGCGCATCTTGCAGGATACCCTGCGGGCCGGCGGGCAGAGCCGCCGGGAATTTCGCATCCGGCGACGCGACGACGGCGAAGTCCGCAACATCGAAGCGGTGGAGACCGTGCGCAGGAATGAGCGCGGCGGGATCGAATGGGTGGTGGGGACGAATCTCGACGTCACCGAGCGGAAGCAGGCGGAGCAGGCCATTCGCACCATGAATGCGCAACTCGAGACGCGGGTGGCGGAGCGGACGGCGAAGCTGGAGGAGATGGTGGGCGAATTGGAACATTTCTCCTACACCATCACGCATGATATGCGGGCTCCGCTGCGGGGCATACAGGGGTTTGGCGAGTTGATGGAAGAGGCGTTGGCGGATGGCCGGAAGGAGGACGTGCAGGAATTCTTGCGGCGCATCCGGACTGCGGCGGCGCGGATGGACCTGTTGATCCGGGACGCGCTGAACTACAGCCGGACGGTGCGGCAAGAGCTCCCGCTGACACCGGTGGATGTGGGGGCGTTGTTGCGGGGAATGCTCGATTCCTACCCGGAGTTTCAGTGGGCCAGAGCGCGGATAGAGATCGAGGGGGAGATCCCGCTGGTCATGGGCAACGAAGCGGGGCTGACCCAGTGCTTCTCCAATTTGCTGGGCAACGCGGTGAAGTTTGTGAAGCCGGGGCAGAAGCCGGAGATTCGCATCCGGGCGGAGCGGCGGGAGAGCGCGGAGACGCGGCCCCGCGCGGCTGCGGCGAGCCCGCTGGATCCGGCGCCGCTTGCCCGGCGGCGAGGGGCGGCGGCCGGGGTGCGGATCTGGGTGGAGGACAAGGGCATCGGGATACCCGGGAGATTCCTGCCGCGCGTCTTTGATATGTTCTCGCGCGGGCACAACACGCATGAAGGGACGGGCATCGGGCTCGCGCTGGTGCGCAAGGCGGTGGAGCGGATGGGCGGCAAGGCCGGGGTGGAGTCGGATGAGCGTGGCAGCCGGTTTTGGATAGAGCTGGGGCTTGGGGACAGGGGCGAAGGGCGCTGAGGGATGGCGCTCGGGGACTCCGTACGGCGAACCCGCAACGGACACGGGAGGAACCGCCGGGGCAATCGGTTTTCGGCGGCTATACGGCCTTCGCGCGACCGCGCGTGGTGTAGGCGCGCAGCCCGGTGACCGCGAAGGTGGCGAGCACCACCGGCACGAAAATCGTGCCCATCACCCAGCCGAGCGAAGCCGCGCCGGGTTGTCCGGTGGCATGAAAAACCAGCCACGTGGTGTAGCCGACATAGGCGGCGAGAAACACCCCGCCTTCCCAGCGGCGGATCAAGTGGCCGGTGTAGAAAACCGGGAGGCAGATGACCGCGACCGCGATCATCACGGGGATATCCACCGCCAACATCTCCGCCCCCACCGAGAGGCCGGCCGGGGCGACCAACCCGGAGACGCCGAGGATCGCCAAAATGTTGGCGATGTTGCTGCCCACGACGTTGCCGATGGCGATGTCGCGCTGGCCGCGCACGGTCGCGATGATCGAGGCCGCCACCTCGGGCAGCGACGTGCCGGCGGCGACGATGGTCAAGCCGATGACCGCATCGCTCACCCCGAGGGTGCGGGCGAGACTCACCGCGCCCTCGACCAGCCAGCCGGCGCCGAGGACGAGCACGCCGAGCCCGGCGACGATAAACCCGATCTGGTGCAGCAGATCGCCGGCGCGGGTGGTGCCGCCCTTGCCCGCGAAAGTGCCGACCGCAAAAAGCGCCCCGCCGCCCAGCGCCAGCCCGCCCTCCACCGCGCCCCACCACCCGCGCATCCAGCCGAGGCCGCCCACTGCGGAGAGGATGAGGAGCAAAACCAGCCAGCCCGGGTTTTTGCCGAGGATGACTTCGGGCTCGGTCTCCGGGGCGCCGACCGCCGCCGCCGCCGTCTCCGCCCGGCTGCTGCGCACCGACCACGCCGTGTAGACGATGGTGCCGAGTACAAGCAGCCCCGCTTCCCAGCGGGCGATGCGCCCGTCCCAGGCCATCAGTCCGGCGGTGATGGAAGTGACGATCATCACCGGCACGTCCACCCGCACGAGCCGTGAATTCACCACCAGCGGCGCCACCAGGGCGCAGGCTCCGAGGATGAAGAGCACGTTGAAAATGTTTGAGCCTACCACATTGGCGACCGCGATGGAATCGTTGCCGGCGAAGCTGGCCTGGAGACTCACCGCCAGCTCGGGCGCGCTCGTGCCATAGGCGACCACGGTCAAACCCACGACCAGCGGCGAGATACCCGCGACCGCCGCGAGGCGCGAGGCGCCGCGAACCAGAAACTCGCCGCCCCCTACGAGGAGTACGAGACCACCGAGGAGAAGCCAAAGAATTTCGAGGGACATGGGAGAAAACGCCGACTTACTGATTGGAGACGGAGTGATAGGAAACCGAATTTTTCTACAGGAACCGGATTTCGACGGGGATCGTGCCGGGCGGGGATGTTTTTTCGCTCGCAGGCGGTACGCCCGTGCCACGATCTTCGAGGCGTCACGTCCGGGCGCCGTCATGGCGATAAAAGTGGTTCCTGATCTCGAGCATATCCGCGGGTCGTCGCGCGCCGCCTACCTCGCGGCGGGGAATCGCAGGCACTCGAGTCTGGCTCCTTCCGCACGCCTTCCGCGCGCTTTCCGCACGGCTGCCCCGGGCCCGCGGGCAAAGTGGGCGCGCCCGGGGCGGATTTGGGGGAGTGGTCCGACGGCGGCGGGTTGCGCAGCGGGAGAGCTTCGGTTTCCTGCGTCGTATGCACTACGATGTCGTGATCGCGGGCGGAGGATTCGCGGGGGCCTACGCAGCGCGGGCTTTGGCGGCGGCGCTCGGCGACGAGGAGGCCACCCGACGCGTCGCCCTGGTGGCGGAGCGAAACGTACTCGTGTTTTACCCGATGCTGGCGGAGGTGGCGGGCGCCGCCCTGAGCCCGGTGGACGTGGTGAATCCCCTGCGGCAGTTTTGCCGGGGCGTGACGGTGCTTCAAGGCGCGGTGACCGGCGTCGATCTGGCGGCGAAGACCCTTTCCGTCGATGGCGGACGCTTCACGCGGAATCACACCATCGCGTTCAATCATCTGGCGCTGACGCTCGGGAGCGTGACGGATCTGTCCAAGGTCCCCGGAATGGCCGAGCACGGCTGGCCCTTGAAAAGCGTGGCCGATGCCTTGCGACTCCGCGCGGCGGTGATCAACCGTCTGGAGGAGGCGAACCTCGTGGACGACCGGAAGGTGCGCGAACGTTTGATGACCTTCGTGGTGGTGGGCGGCGGTTACACCGGCGTGGAGGTGGCGGGGCAGCTCTTCGATTTGCTGCACGAATCGCGACGTTTCTACACCCGGTTGGACGGCACGCCGGTGCGGGTCGCGCTGGTGCACGGTCACGCGAAGCTGCTCGCGGAGATCGGGCCCAAGCTGGGTGACTACGCGGCGGGGGTGCTGCGTAAACGCGGCATCGAGCTCTTCCTCGGCAAACGGGTGGGGGCGGCGACGGTGTCGCGGGTGATTTTCGAGGACGGCGGGGTCATCGAGACGCACACCATCGTCTCGACCATCGGCAACGCCCCCAGCCCGATCGTGCTCGACGTGGCGCGCCAGCTCGGGCTCGGGACGGATCGCGGACGCCTGCCGGTGGAGCCGACCTTTCGTGTAAAAGGCCAACGCGAGCTCTGGTCGGCGGGCGACTGCGCGTCGGTGCCTTGGAATGATCGTGGCACGGTGAAGACGGCCCCGCCCACCGCGCAGATCGCCTTGCGCGCGGGCGCGCAGATGGGGCGAAACATCGCGCGGGTGCTGAAGGCCGAGGCGCTCGCCGCCAAGGCCGCGCCGGGGCGCGCGGCCGACCCGCGGCGGGTGGACGCGGTGCTGCAGCCCTTCACCTATCGCTACCTCGGGCAACTCGCCAGCATCGGCTCGCGGCAGGCGGTGGCGGAGGTCATGGGTTTTCACTTCCGCGGCTTTTTCGCCTGGTGGCTGTGGCGGACCATCTACCTCGCCAAGCTGCCCGGCGTGATGCGGCGGCTGCGCGTGACCATCGACTGGACCTTAGAGGCGATCTTTTCGCGCGACATCTCGGTGGTGTTGCCGCCACCCGACGAGCCGCTGCGCTCGATCCATTTGCAGGAGGGAGAGATCCTCGCCCGGCGCGGCGATGTGATTCGCGCAGTCGGCTACGTGCGCCAGGGCTGCATCGAGGCCCGCGCGGCGGATGGCACCGTGACCCGACTACCCGCCGGATGCGTGGTGGATCAGGCCTGGGGCGACGAGGCCGGATGCTGGCGGGCGGATCTGGTGGCGGCGGAAAACAGCGATCTGGTACTGTTTCGCGGGCGGGCGCTCGAGCTGCTGCGCAAGGAATTGCAGCTCACGGCGCGCGGGCCGCTGACCACCCGGGGGGCGTGAAAAAACACGCGCCGCGGACAGAATTAACCAGGTCCAAGTCCGGGTGTGGCCTCCTTCGTCGTGCACCGCTGGCTGTCACGCGTGCGCCAGGCCCTGACGGGAGATACACGCGGCAGGAATAACTATTGGCGCGGGCTGCTCCCATATTGATGAAGCACCTGTATTCTTTCCTACTGCTGATGATCACCACACTCACCTGCACCGCCGATACAACGGGCCAGCCCGAGGAGGCCGGGAAGGTGACTTGGGGTCGTGATCTGGATGCCGCTCTGGCATCGAGCAAACTATCGGGTAAGCCGGTGTTCGCCCTCTTTCAAGAGATTCCCGGCTGCGCGGGGTGCAAACAGTTCGGACGCGTCGTTTTGTCGAATCCGGTGCTGGTGGAGGCCATCGAGACCGAGTTTACGCCACTGCTGATTCACAATAACAAGCCGGGCAAAGATGCCGAGGTGCTTAGACGCTTCGGCGAGCCCGCGTGGAATTATCAAGTCGTACGTTTCTTGGACGCGAATGGCGAAGACCTCATCCCGCGTCGCGACCAAGTGTGGGACACCGGAGGCATCGCACAACGCATGATCGCCTCGCTGATGAAAGCCAGGCGCCCGGTCCCGGTTTATCTGAAGCTTCTGGCGGCAGAGCATTCGGCGAATCTCAAACAGGCGGTGTTCTCGATGTATTGTTTCTGGACGGGCGAGATGTCGCTCGGACAAATTGATGGCGTGGTCGCCACGGAAGCCGGATTCATGGGCGGGAGGGAAGTAACGCTCGTGAGTTACGATCCGGGGCAGATTTCGCTGCCGAAGCTCATCACCGCCGCCGAGAAGGTCGATTGCGCGAACTCGGTGCGTGTGCCGGCGGAAGATCTTGAGAATATAAAATCAACGCGTTTGAATGCGGGAGTGATCTCCGGTTATAAAGCGGCCCCCGAGAGCGATCAAAAGAAGCAGATCCAAGGCACGGCGGCGGCGGGTTTGGTCATGACCCGCGCACAATCCACAAAAGTAAATTCCTGGATCCGTACCGATGTCGCGAAGGCGCTCACCTATCTCACGCCCAGGCAGCAGGCGAGTCTGCGGCGTTAAAGTTTAACACGGTAAAATCGGAACCTCCCGGTTGTATGTTGAGGCTTGTACAAAGTCGCCGGAACCCCGGGGTTGTTGATTGCTTGAATTCGCAACGCGGCATCGTCCGTGCATCTCTTTAAAATGCGTTTTGTAAGGCTCTCGCCAGCCCTCCTCGGACTAACCCTGACCGGCTGTATGCCTAGTTTCCGCAGTCCCGCACAAATCTTCGGTAACCGTCCGTTGCCCGTGATACGCGCCTACGGGGAAGGCGAAACCCGCCTGGAAACCGCCGAGACCGGCAACCCCGCCGGCCCGCTGGTCGTGTTTATCCACGGCACCCCGGGTAACTGGCAAAGCCTGCTCGAACTCATGGGCGACCCCGCCCTCGGCAAGAGGGCCCTGCTCGTCGCCGTTGACCGTCCTGGCTGGGGCGGCTCCCGCCCGAAGAGCCCGCTGCCCTCCATTGCAGGCCAGGCCGATGCCCTGAAACCCATCCTCGACGCCCACCCGGCCAATCTGCCCGCCGTCGTCGTCGGGCATTCCTACGGTGGCCCGGTCGCCGCCAAGCTCGCGATGGACGAACCCGGCCGGGTCGGCGCCCTCATTATGGTCGCTGGCTCCATCGACCCCGAGCAGGAAAAAACCACCTGGTATCAGGCCGTGAGCCGCTGGCCGCTGATCCGCAGCCTCGTGCCAAGGGCGCTGCGCAACGCCGACCTTGAAGTGGCTCCAATGAAAGAGCAGCTCACCGCCATGCTCCCCGGCTGGTCCGCCCTTCTCCAACCGGTCACCGTGATCCAGGGTGACCGCGACAAACTCGTGCCCCCCGCCAACGCCGACTTCGCCGAACGCGTTATCACCCGGGCCCCCCTTCGTGTCATCCGCCTCCCCGGCCAGGGCCACTTCATCCCTTGGGAAAACCCCGCCGTCATCACCACGGCCATCCTCGACGCCCTCCCGCCCGCTGGCACAAAGTAACCCCCCGGGCCGACCGGGTAATCCAGCGGCCCGTAATTGATTCGTAGGCAAAAGGTAAGTAACTATTTGAACAGCGGTAAGGGGCGGTGTGCAGGATTTTTTTGGGCATGCAAACGAATGCGGCCCGCGTGCGGCCAGTCGCTCCCAAGTGTCGGAAAAGGCGGCGTCGTCGGCCGCGCCGATTTCGTTCCCTGGACTCACGTCCAAGCCCAAGGTCGCGCAATGGCCGCCGCTTACGACGGCGGGCAGCGCGTGCCCGCGCTTCAGGACACGGATAGGGTGATGCGCCAGCGACGCGTCTCGCCGGGAGCGAGCGAGGGCGCGTCGGGGTGCGCGGGCGTGTCGGCGGGCGTGGTGGTGGGCTCGAGGGCGAGGTGGCGGTGGCCGTGCCAGGCGCCGCGCGTGATCCAGAACGCGCACCA
>JBBRHC010000002.1:0-33991 GCA_038223295.1 Opitutales bacterium | reverse complement strand
TCAACGGCTCCGCCCCCGCCATCACCACCGACACCGTCACGCTCACCAACTCCGCCCGGACCCTCACCCTCGGCGGCTCGCTCCGGCTGGCCATCGCCGCCCGCCTCGGGGTCGGCACCCACACCCGCACCCTGCTCACCGCCGCCACCAAAGCCGGCGCCTTCTCCTCGGTCGCGGTCGAGGGCGCGGGTTACGGCACCGTATCCTTGGTCAATAACTCCGGCGTCTGGACCGGCACGGTTGATCGCGGCACGTTCACCTTCACCGAAGCGACCGGTGCCTTGAACATCGTTGAGGTCGCTCCGCTCACCGCGCTCGAAGCATGGCGCGTCACCTACTTCGGCGCCTCCGCCAACACCGGCGCCGCCGCCGATAACTTCGACGCCGATGGCGATCAAACCACCAATCTCGCGGAGTATGCCACCGGCACGAATCCGGTGGTCGCCAATCCCGGCACCGTCCTGATCGGCCTCGGCGCGACCGGCCAGTATCTCACCCTGACCTTCACCACCATCGCCGACCCGAGCCTCACGTACACCGTGGAGGGCTCCAACGACCTCACCGCCGGCTCCTGGACCGTGATCGACAGCCTCGTCGGCGAGGCGGCGGAAACGACCACCATCACCGATACCGTCTCCCTCACCACCCAGCCCCGCCGCTTCCTCCGCCTGCGTATAACGCGCTGAGCAAAGCTCCCGTTCCATCTGATTTAGGTTATGGAGACGATGTGGCGGCGAATCTGTGCAAGCTGACGGAGGTGATGCGCGGGGTGCCGGAGGGGCGGCGCGGGGCGAGGTTTTTTTGCCTGCTGCTGCTGATCGACGAGGCGGGCGTGGAGCGGCAAGTTTTACGTATATCACAGTCAGCTGGCGCGGACTCCTCCCTTGGTGGAAGAGTCGGAATAATGAAATAGTCGCCCCAGTACAGGGAGGCCTGTTCGGGCTAGGTCCATTTGCTTGGTCGACGAAGATTGGGTGTGAGGTAAATTTTTTGCCATGGCATCCGCTTCGCATCGTCCCCTTGCATCGAAATCGAAAGGACGCGCTCTTGCGTCTCTTGTCGTTGGTTGCGCCTTGTCCGCTCCCGTACTGGCCCAAACGACACTCATCATCGACGGACCTACGCGGGTTTCCAATGGAGTCGGCGGGTGGACATACAATACGTGGAAGCCGATGCTGGGATTCCCCGGGGGCTTGCAGACGGGGGCGGATGGTTTTATGAACGACCCGCTAACTGACCAGCAGACCGGTCAGCCACAGTCGGATTTTGCGTCCGCCTCCGCAGGTTCGACCAACTCGGGTTTTTTGATTCAGTTTGGCCAGATAGGGGGAGTCGATTACCTCGGATTCCGGGTGATGCTGAATGAGTTCAAGGCCGTCTCGCAGTTGGTAAATATTCGCGTCGGCATGGATGCAAATGCGGATGGGAAAATGGATATTTACCTGGGCCCCAACGGTCAAAATACCGATAACGGTCTGATATTTCAGGGCACCGGCGCCGGCCTCAACACCTCGCCTAACACCTCGACGATAGGCACGGTTTTTTATCCTCCGTCGGCGAGTGGCGGTTCATTGCCGTTCTCGGCGACCAACTTTAGTAATATCGAGATCAGCGCCGCTAACACGGCGACCTTCTATCCGGGTTGGACGATCGCGGACGAGGATGTCGGGGATAATAAGGCGGCTCAAAACGATGCGATGGTCTCGTTTGCCTATCCCCTTGCCGCGATCAATGACGCACTCGAGCGTGCGGATGACGGCCTAATAAACAACAGCTTTGCCGATATAGGGCCCAACACGTTTATACGTTGGCTCGCCTTCACCGCCACGCAGAATAACGCGATCAATCAAGACGTATACGGCTTGGCGAAGATAACGCAAAGCAACGGCCTAGGCGACACGCCATACACAAGTTTCCTCCCGTTAATGAATTCTTTCGGGCAACCGGTGCCGGAGCCGGCGACCTATGGACTGGTGTTTGGAGTCGGTTTGGCCGGCCTATGTGGATTGCGGCGGCGCCGGCGGCCGGCGATCTCCTGCACGGCCTGAAGCCGAGGCGGCCAGCACCCCGGTGGGAAGGGGTTTGGCGGCGTCAACGTGATGTTCGACTGGCTACGACTTTGGGGAGAGTTTTTACGGCTGAATGTGCTGAAGTCTCTTCACGCCCGTCGGATAGCACAGGCGCGGAAGGCGGCGGGAACGATGGCACTCACGGGACGGGCGGCCGGCCCGGCCCCTTGCCAATCTGGATCGGATTCCGGGCGGGCCGGAGTGACCCATTGCGAGGCGTGTCACCGGCTGGATCGCGCCTCGCGTTACCGGTGGGTGTGTCCGCATTTGCGGGTGGTGCGCGGGAACGCCCTTTGCGTGATGGACGCGGTGGAGATTCGCCCATCCTGGGGCCGCGCGGCGGCGGCGTGGTTGGTGCCGCCGGCACTGGGGTGGGTGTTGCTGGCGCTAGGCGCGTGGCTTGTCTTTAGGCAGCAGGGGCTTGAAACGATTCGGCCCCTGGATGTGCTCCTGCCGACGCGTTGGGGGCAAATCGAGCAGCGACGTCGCACGCATTTTCATGATTTGGCGCTGCGTTCGCTGGCCAAGGGCGACCCGGAGACCGCGACCATCGCTCTGTTCAATGCGGCGCAGTCCGGCCAAGGCACCTCTGCGGAAAACCGTATCCTCGCTCGTCTCGCGACCTTGGGCGGGCATCACGCATTGGTGGATCAACTACATGCGGGGACGGCCGCCACGCATCCGGAGGCGGCGGGCGAGGACGCCCTCGCGTGGCTCGATGACCTGCTTTTGGCGGACCGTCCGGTGGGGGCGGTGGAATTGGCGCTGGCCCGGTTGGCGATCCCCGGGGCGCCACGCGATTTTTGGCTGCGCGCCTTTTTTGAGAATATACGGCGCCCAGGGACGGCGAAAGCAGTGCGGGCGCGGCTCGCCACCGAGCCCCCGCATCCAGGCTTGCGTCATGCTTTGGCTGCGCGGGCTGCGCTGGATGAGGGCGATACGCTCGTGGCGCGCGATCAGTTGCTTGCCCTCGAAGGCCTGCCGCCTGGTTCGTCGGTGCGTCGATTTCTGGTGTTTTCTTGGCTGGACGTCGGGGATGCGGCGCGGGCGTGGCGCGCGGTTTTCGACCGTTCGCATCCGGCGCGGGCGGAGGAAGTGGCGGTATTGGCCTATGCGGTGCTGCACCGCGCGGGAGACGCTGCGGCCGCGCGGTCATTGCTACGTCCGCTGCTGGGGCAAGCGGAGTCGCGGCGCGAGGTGGTGGGTGCGTTGTTGCTCGATCCGGATCCGGAGTTGGTGGACGAACTCGGGGCGCAAATCGGGCCGATGGTCGAGGCGCGTGAACTCGTCCCGTTGTGGCTCGTCGCGCGTCGCGCGGGTCGAGAAGAGGCCGCGGCGCACTGGGCGGAGGAGCTCGAGACGCGGGGCGAGCCGCTGCCGGCAGATCTGTTGGGCCTGGATTGGATAGGCCTGACCGATAATGCGCCGTCCGTGGCGGTGACCCGGCTGCCCTTGCAGCGGGAGATTATCTACCTACTGCGGGCACTCATCCCCGCTCGCCCCGCCGCCGGTCAACCGTCGACGGCCGGCCCGGCTAAACTTGACTAGGATCAATGCCGTTAAGGCATGCTTTTACTGAAGGTTGTATGTCGTTCGACGGCCGCGCGGGGAGAGAGGGGGCCGGCGGGGCGCTCAGCTCGTCTTGGGGGAGCCGGCCTGGACCCAGAGGGCGGCGGCCTGGGAGCGGCGCTTTATCTTCAATTTATCGAAGGCGTTGACCAGGTAGTTTTTAACGGTGTTGTCACTGAGGCTCATCGCGACGCCGATTTCTTTGTTGGTGCGGCCTTCGGCGACGAGAGCTAGCACGCGGCGTTCCTGAGCGGAGAGGAGGCGGAGGCTGGATTGCGGGTCGCGACCGGTGCGACCGGCGCGGACGAGGTCGAGCACACGACCCACGAGGCCGGTGCCGAGGATGGACCCTCCGTGGTGCAGGCTGACGATGGCTTCGATGAGCCGTTCGGGATCGACCTCTTTCATGAGGTAGCCGTGGGCGCCGGCGACGATGGATTGATGCACGAAATCGTCGTTGGCGAAGGAGGTGAGCATGAGGATGCGCGTGGTGGCGTTGTCCTTGAGAATGGCGCGGCAGGCCTCGAAGCCGTCGCCGTCGGGCAGGCGGATATCGAGCAGGACGACGTCCGGGCGGGTATCGCGGGCGGCGGTGATGGCCTCGGCGACGGTGGCGGCCTCGCCGACGATCTGCAGGTTCGCCTGGGGTTGGACGCCTTCGAGCAGGCCGCGCACTCCTCGACGGACGAGGGCGCTGTCGTCCACGAGGAGCAGGCGGATGGTGGGGACTGGGGTCGGGTCGGAGTGGGTCATGCGGGGGGAACGAATCGGGTCGGGCGCTTAGCGATCAACGAGAGGGAGAAGGGCGGCGCGGGCGGCGGGATCGTCCACGGTGCGCCAGCCGTCGGAACGGTAGGGGGCGTGGCGTCCGAGCCGGTCGAGCGCGTGGTCGTAGTGGAAGGCGGCGTTGCCCGTGAAGGTGATGTCGCGGGCGACGATGGAGCCGAGGATGGCGCCGTCGCCGTTGACGGTGACCGTGGCTTCGGGGGCGTAGATCACGCCGGAGAGGGAGCCGTTGCCGGCGACGTGGATGGACTGCGGGCGCGCGGAGGTGGCGGTGCTCCAAAGCTGGACGGCGGCGGGGCTGGCGTTGGCGTTGGCCAGGCCACCCCCGGCGATGAAGATATCGCCGCCGACGTAGAGAGTCAGGGTGGAGCCGGGCGGGATGAGGAGACTGGCTTTGCCGAGGATGGAGACGGCGTCGAGCGGATCGGTGAGCACGAGGGTGACGTGGCCAAGGATGGTGAGGGTGCTGCTTCCTTTTAACACGAGGGACTTGGCGCGCCAGGAGGTGGCGGCGCCCGGGGTGCCCAGGCTGGTCCCGAAGGCGGTGACGAGTTGGCCGCCTTCAGGGGCGACGATGGCGGGGAAGTCGGCGTGGAAATTCCGGCTGAAACGCGCCGGATCGACCGCGCCGGGGGCGACGCCGAAGGGGCCGATGTAGCCGGTGGAGCCGATGTCGGGGGTGAGGCCGGCGGTGTGGAGATAGCCGTGGATGCGAGCGTGGTTGAGGCTGATTTGGGCTTGGTCGGCGGCGCCGGTGGAGACGGCGCCGGTGTCGTCGGCGAGGGGGGCGGCGTAGGGGACGGCCGGGGTCGCGGAGTTCTGGTCGGGGTCGGAGTTCCAACTGTCGAAAGTGGTGTTGCGGCCGCGGAAAACGAGGCGCTGGCGGGCGACGAGGCCGGCGGCGAAGTAGGTGCGGCGGCGCAGGGTGGTCTCGATCATCTGGGTGACGGGCGCCCCGCCGGCGCTTCGCACGGTGGCGAGGGCGACGAGGGTGGGGCTGGCGTGCTCGTCGGGCGCGACGGGGCTGGCGTATATCTTGATGGTGCCGGTGGTGGCGGCGGTGAGCCGGAAACCCTCGATGCGCCGCCAGGCGGCGTCGCCGTCGACGGACCAGTCCGCCCAGGTATCCGGTTGGCCGGAAAGCATGCGGTTGTAGGTCCACAGGCCCTCCTCGAGGCCGGCTTCGGCAAGGTGGAAGGCGCCGCCGCGGTCGAAGGTGCGCTGGGAGAGCCGGGCGGTGCCGAGGTTGAGGCTTAGGTAGCTGCCGAGGACGAGGGCGACGATGGCGGCGATCAGCAGGGCGACGATGAGCACGGAGCCGCGCCGCCGGGCCGGCGTCACGGAAACCTGGATACACGGGGCGGGGCGGGGTGTTTTCATTGGCCCACGGTTTTGTTGCGCATCACGTTCCGGGCGGAGAGGGCGAGCTGGCTGACGGCGGGCAGGCCGCCGGTGACGCGAACGGCGCGCATGCTGACCTGGAGCTGTTTGGTCTCGAAGTCGTTGGCGGCGGGCGGGGGCTCGTTTAGCGCGTCGTCGGGCAGGCGGTAACGGGAGAAGGCGAAGTCGGGGGCCACGCTGGCGACGAGGACTTCGGGGGCGGCGCCGTCGATCAGGCGGACAAAGCGGCCGGGCGCGGCGGAGTTGGCGGCGGGTTCGTAGGCGTAGGTGACGGCGGGGCCGGCGCCGGGCGCGGGCAGGAGGGTGAGGCGGCGGGAGCCGGCCCAGCGAACGTCGGAGGCGTGGCGGACGTCGTGGTTGAAGCGTTCAAGGGCGTGCCGCACGGTGGTGTTCATGTCCGCGTAGGCGGCGGCGGTGAGGCCGGTGCGGCCGATGAGGAGGAAGGTGGAAAGGATGCCGGCGAGGACGAAGGTGGAGAGGGCCGAGGCGACCATGACCTCGGTGAGGGTGAACGCGGCGCGGCCCACCCGGCGCGGGGGGCGCGAGGCGGGGCGGGCGGCGACGAGCCGGGCCGCGTCCGACGGGTTAACGCGTGGTGTAGAAGTAGTCATTGAGTCCGCTGCGGCTGTAGCGGGTGACGAGGCTGGCGCTATGGGCGCGGCCATCCAGGCCGCCCCAGGCGGCGACGAGGGTGATCTCTTTCATGCCTTCGCGAAGATCGCGGATGCGGCGCTCGCAACTGAAGCGGGCGAAGTCGCCGCCGGAGGGCACGGCCACGGCGATGACTCCGGTTTTTTGCAGGGATTCGAGCTGGTTCCAGTTGAGGATGCGAAGGCGCTCGAGCTCGGTTTGCATGAGCTGGGAGGCGACGTCGAGCTGGCGGGCCTGGGCGATGGAGACGAGGCTGCGCTGGAGGGTGACGAGCGCGCCGCTGATGCCGACCATGAGCACGGTGGTGGCCAGGAGGACCTCGATCAGGGAAAAGGCGCGGCGGAAAACGGAGGAGGGGCGCGCGCGTCCGCCGGCCGGGGACGCCAGGTCCGGACGGGTGTGAAATCCGGAGGGTTTTATCAACGAGGCCGACATTTACGCCGTAATTTATCTAAGCGCCGGCGGCCTAGGTCGAGCGGCGGTATCGGTTGTGGGGATACGTGTATCGCTTGAGCCCGTATGGGCCTATACGAACCAGGTGCTTTCTTCCGCGGGAGCGCGCGTGGGCACGTCGGCGGGGGCCAGGGGGAAGGCGAAGGCCAGGCTGGTGCCGGCCCCCGGGGTGGAGTGCAGCTCGAAGCGGGCTTCATGGGCGGAGGCCCGGGCGAGCAGGTTGTCCAAGCCGCGACCGCGGCGCACGGTGGCGGGGTCGAAGCCGTTGCCATCGTCCATGATCGCGAGGCGGACGAGGTCGGGGTCGGCGGGATCGGGCGCGAGTTTGATGGTGACGACGCGGGCCATGCCGTGGCGGAGGGCGTTGCTGATGGCCTCGCGGAGCAGGAGGAGAAGCTCGGTGCGGAGGGGCGCGGGCAGGCGGTCGGCGAGGGCCTCGTCGATCTCGAAGTCGCCGCGCGCGGCGCCGGAGGCGTTCATGGAGTCGAAGAGGCGGGCGACGATGTGGGCGAAGTTGTCGTTGCGCAGGGTTTCGGGCTCGAGGCCGGTGATGAAGTCGCGGACGTCGTGGATAGTCTCGTTTAGCACGGTGGCGACGTGGGCGAGGTGGCGTTCGGTGGCGGCGGGGTCGGTGGTGATCTTTTTTCGCGCGGCGGCGAGGCCGAGGCCGGCGGCGTAGATGGCCTGGATGACGCCGTCGTGGAGGTCGCGGCCGAGGCGGGCGCGCTCCTCGAGGGTGCGTTGCAACTCGGCTTCGGCGTGGCGGCGTTCGGCGACTTCGAGGCGTAGTTGTTCGCGTTGTTCAAAGGAGGAAACGATGAGGCGGGCGACGCGGGTGAGCTCGGTGCGGGCGTGAAGCAGGGGCTGGATGGGGACGGTGTCCTGGCGCGAGAGACTCTCGGTGATCCAGCCCAGGGGGCGGAGTACCCATTGGTGTAGACTCACGGCGAGGGAGGCGATGAGGCAGAGGCCAAAAACCAGAAAGACTTGGGTTTTCAGGCGGTCGGACTCGATGCGGAAGGTGATGTCGGGGGCGGATTTGACGAGGCGAAGGGTTTGGACGGGCTCGCCGTCCCAGCCGGGGAGCGGACGGAGTACGACGATGGGCGCGGGGGCCTCTGGGTCGGGCGAAATTTGCTGGAGGGCATCGGCGATGCCGGCGGCGGCTGGCGGGGCGAGCGCGGCGGCGCTATCGGTGAGATCGCCGAGCCGGGCCAGGTGGGCGGGGTCCCAGAGTCGGGCGGCAAACAGCCAATTGCCGGGGGAGCCCGGCAGGCGGATGGAGCGGACTTCGAGCAGACCGGACGGGCCGAGGTGAAAATAGGCGCGGTCGATCACATCGGGTGAGCCGAGCCCGGGCCGGCGCGGGTCGGGCACGGGCAAGGGGAGGGCAGGGAGGCCGGGGCGGCGGGCCGTGTGGAGTACGGAGCCGTCGGAGCGAGTGAGCCAGAGCGCGTCGACACCGTATTTGGCCAGCATCGGGTCGAGGTTTTCCGCCGGCCAGGCGGTCAAGGCGACGGGATCGGCCGCAAACGCGCTCACCTCGGGCCAGGCGGCGACGTCTTCCGTGAAGCGGCGCAGGGCGGCCGCGCGGAGGTCGAGCCAGTTACCCAGCAAGGCGGAGTCGTCGCGGCGCGCGCTGGAGACGGCTTCGTCGAGCTGGCGTTCTTCCAAAGTGCGAAGAGCAAAGAGGCAAAAAACAAAGACCAGCAGGAGCAGCCCGAGAAGCAGGGCGAGGCGTAGTTTTATGCTCATGCGAAGGTGAAGGCGGAGGCGGAGGGGATGACGGTTGGCATGGGGAAATTTACCAATCTCAAATGCGGGGGCGCGTATCACTCACGGGGTGGGTCCGGGCGATGTCGACGGCGAAACCGGGCCGCCCCGCCGTCTGCCAAGGGCCGGCGGAGAGACGGGGATTCCTTTCCGCCAGAAAAAGTCGATTAACTACATCCCTCCTCGCGCGGGAAATGCTGCTTGCGCGAGGTCGGGACGATTTTTCATTCTGCCGTTTACGACCGTAACCCACCAACCGCCGAACGCCGCACGCAACACCACCATGGTAACACCGAACACCGAGCTGGCATACAACACCAAGATCGAGGGCGACATCGTCGTCACCCGCGCCGACGCCGTCATCAACTGGCTCCGCTCCAATTCAGTCTGGCCCATGCCGATGGGCCTCGCTTGCTGCGCCATCGAGCTCATGGCCAGCGCCTCCAGCCGCTTCGATATCGCGCGCTTCGGCTCCGAGGTCTTCCGGTTTTCCCCCCGCCAGGCTGACTGCATGATCGTCGCCGGCACCGTGACTTACAAGATGGCCCCGCACCTGCGCCGCATCTACGACCAAATGGCCGAGCCCAAGTGGGTCATCGCCATGGGCGCCTGCGCCTCCTCCGGTGGCATGTATCGCAGCTACGCCACCCTCCAGGGCGTGGATCGCATCGTCCCGGTGGACGTCTACATCTCCGGCTGCCCCCCGCGCCCCGAGGCCCTGCTCGACGCGCTCATCAAGCTCCAGGACAAAGTCACCCGCAACGGAGGCACCGCCAAACAGCTCCTCTCGGCCTGACACGCGATCCGATGCCCGGCTGGAGATGCCTTGCGCTCCATCTTCCGATCCCGGCCATGGCTGCCCTCAATCATCACTCGTAAATCGTAAACTCAGCCCAGCTCATGTCCGCTTCCGTCTCCGCCGTCCCCGCCGCCGCCCCCGTGACCGATCTACTCGCCGCGCTCCAGGTCCGTTTCCCCGCCGCCTCCGCGCGACCGACCGGCGATCATCCCGCCTTCGATGTTCCTGTCGCCGAGGTGTTTGCCGTGCTGCAATGTCTCCGGGATGAACACGGCTATGATCTCCTGAGCGACGTCACCGCCGTCGATTGGGATGTCGAGGCCAGCCCGCGTTTTTCCGTCGTCTGGCATCTGCTCTCGACCACCGGGCACGCCTATGTGCGCATCGTCGCCGGCTGCGTCAGCGACACCGAGCCCGCGGCCCCGAGCGTCGTATCACTCTGGGCCGGCGCGAATTGGCACGAGCGCGAGACCTTTGACCTGATGGGCGTTCGTTTCGAAAACCATCCCGACTTGCGCCGCATTCTTATGTGGGACGGGTATCCGTTCCACCCGCTGCGCAAGGACTTCCCGCTCGCCGGCATCGAGACCGCCTTGCCCGACGTCGAGGTCACCGAGATCACCCGAGCCAAGGTCATCGCCGCCCCGATGATGGGCGGACCCTTCGTCGCCTCGACCGGCGAGATGAACCTCACCGACGCCGAGCCGCGCGCCAAAGATGAATCCTGGCACGAGCGTAGCGAAAAACCCGCCGCGCTGTAAACTCCGCCCGACGCCTCACCGCCCACGCGCCCGCCGTCCCGCAAAAATCGTAAGTCATCAATCTTAAATCGTAAATCCACCGTGCCCACCGATTACGCCTTCCCCGACAGCGCCGCGAAAACCGCGAGCGCCGTCGAGGCCCCCGAGTTCCAGACCGAGAAAATGTCCCTTTCCATGGGACCCTCGCACCCCTCGACCCACGGCGTGCTGCGCCTCCAGCTCGAGCTCGATGGCGAGATCGTGACCCGTTGCGACCCCGTCCTCGGCTACCTGCATCGAGGCGACGAAAAAATCGCCGAGAACATGACTTACAACCAGTTCGTGCCCTACACGGACCGGTTGGATTACCTCGCCCCGCTCGCCAACAACGTTGCCTACGCCTGCGCCGTCGAGCGCCTCGCCAAGCTGGAGATTCCCGAGCGTTGCCAAGCCATCCGCGTGCTTTGCTCCGAGATGGCGCGCGTTTCCGCCCACCTCCTCGGCCTTGGTGCCTACGGCATCGATGTCGGCGCGTGGGCCATCTTTCTCTACACCTTCACCGAGCGCGAAAAACTGTATAAACTCTTCGAGGAGCTCACCGGGGCGCGTTTCACCACCAGTTACACCCGCATCGGCGGTGTCGCCCGCGATGTGCCCGAGGGGTGGACCGAAAAAGTGGACGCCTTCTGCGACCAGTTCCTCCCCATCTTGGAGAACATCCTCAAGCTCCTCACCCGCAATAAGATCTTCATCGACCGCACCCAGGGCGTCGGTATCATCACCAAAGCGGAGGCCCTTTCCTATGGCCTCACCGGCCCCAATCTGCGCGGCTCCGGCGTCCCGCTCGACCTGCGCAAGGACAAGCCCTACTCCGGCTACGAGCGGTACGAGTTCGACGTCGCCATCGGCGCGAAGGGCGATTGCTATGATCGTTACCTCGTGCGCGGTGAGGAGATGCGCCAGTCCATCCGCATCATCAAGCAGGTGCTGAAAAACTTCCCCAAGGGCGACTGGTATGCCAAGGACGCCGTTCGCATCTTTGCGCCGCCCAAGAGCAAGGTGCTCACCAGCATGGAAGAGTTGATCAACAACTTCATGATCACCACCGAGGGGCCGCTCATGCCCGCCGGCGAGGTCTACTTCGAGGCGGAAGTGCCAAAGGGCGCGCTCGGCTTCTTCATCGTCAGCAAGGGTGGCGGCGTGCCCTACCGGATGAAGATCCGCGGGCCCAGCTTCTGCAATCTCTCCATCCTGCCCAAGGTCTGCCAGGGCAACCTTGTCTCCGACGTGGTCTCCATCCTCGGCTCCCTCGACTTCGTCATGGGCGAGTGCGACCGCTGATGCACACCACGGTAGCGAGCATCCAGTAGCGAGTGGCGGGCAGTCCAACCCAGGATCTCATACTGTCCGACCCGCCGCAGACCCTACTCGCCACCCGCTAATCACTACCTGCTACTCCTTTTTCGCCTTCCGTGAATCTAAAGCCTGAAACCTTCCAGCGTATCGACGACGTCATTACGCACTACCCGGCCAAGCGCAGCGCCACGCTTCCGCTTTTGCACCTCATCCAAGAGGATGCCGGCCACATCTCCGAGGACGCCATCGTGTGGATCGCCCAGAAACTGGAGCTCCAGCCGATCAACGTCCTGGAGGTGGTCACCTTCTACCCGATGTTCCGCCGCGCCCCCATCGGTCGCCGCCACATCAAGATATGCCGCACGCTTTCCTGCGCGCTGGTAGGCGGTTACAAGACCTGCGAGACCTTTAAGGAAGAGTTCAAAACCACCCTCGGCGCCACGTCGCCCTGCGGCGAGGTCACGGTCGATTTCGTGGAGTGCCTCGCCTCCTGCGGCACCGCCCCCGTCGTGCTGATCGACGAGATCCTCCACGAAAAAGTGGACGTCGCGAAGGCCAAACAAATCAGTGCCCGGATCCGCGCCGAAGCCGCCGCCCGCCAGTAGTCCGCGCCTCCTCGCCACCCGCTACTCACTCCTCGTCACTTCAAATTTCCGCCATGCCCGCCCCCTCCCAGTCCCGCGTTATATTCAAGCACATCGACGAGCCCGGCTACACCAACGACATCGCGTGTTACCAGCGCCACGGCGGCTACGAGGTGCTCAAAAAATCCGTCGCCCGCCCGCCCGCCGATCTCATTGAGGAGGTCAAGAAATCCGGCCTGCGCGGCCGCGGCGGCGCCGGTTTCCCCTGCGGCGTCAAATGGTCCTTGGTTGATCGCAAGTCCGGCAAACCCATCTACCTGATCGTCAACGCCGACGAGTCTGAGCCTGGCACCTTCAAGGATCGCTATATCATGCATCAGGATCCGCACCAGTTGATCGAGGGCACGATCATTTCCTGTTTCGCGAACAACGTGAAGCAGGCCTACATCTACATCCGCGGCGAGATGCCCGAGGGTGCCCGCATTCTCGAAAAAGCCATCGCCGAGGCCCGCGCCGCCAACTTCGTCGGCCCAAACATCCTGGGAACCGGTTACAGTTGCGAAATTTACGTTCACCGGGGCGCCGGCGCCTACATCTGCGGCGAGGAGACCGGCCTCATCGAGTCGCTCGAAGGCAAACGCGCCAACCCGCGCATCAAGCCGCCCTATTTCCCCGCCGTCCTCGGCCTCTACCAGTGCCCGACCATCGTCAACAACGTCGAGACGCTCTGCCACGTTAAGCAGATCGTGGACATCGGCGGCGAGGCCTACGCCAAGACCGGCACGCCCGGCAACACCGGCACCCGCATCTTCTGCGTCTCCGGCCACGTGCAGCGCCCCGGTTACTACGAATTCCCCGCCGGCACCATCACCATGGGCCAGTTACTCAACGAGATCTGCGGCGGCCCGCTCCCCGGCCGCACGTTCAAGGCCGTCATCCCCGGCGGCTCCTCCGCGAAAGTTCTGCGTTTCGGCGAACGTTACAAGGGCAAGCGCAAGGCCGGTCCCGACATGGTGGACTACGATTGGGCCGTCGATGACGTGCCGATGGACTTCGATTCGCTCGCCATGATCGGCTCCATGGGCGGCTCCGGCGGAGTCATCGTCATGGACGACTCCGTGAACATGGTGGAGGCCCTCGCCAACATCAACGCCTTCTACAGCCACGAGTCTTGCGGCCAGTGCACTCCCTGCCGCGAAGGCTCGCTCTGGATGAAAAAGATCAGCTCCCGCATGGTCCACGGCGAGACCCGCAAAGAAGACGCCGCGCTGCTCAAAAGTGTCGCCGACCAGATCCCCGGCCGCACCATCTGCGCCTTTGGCGAAGCTTGTTCATGGCCCACCCAGAGCTTCCTCATCAAGTTCAAGGACGAGTTCGAGGGCTACGCCGAGACCAAGAAAACCCTCCCCGCCGACCGTCTCTCCCTCGTCTGATTTGTTTAACCACGAAACACACGAAATACACGAAAACCGAACCCGCCTCGTGACACGTTCCGCCGCCTTTTCCGCTGTTCGTGTGGTTCGTGTATGTGGTAGGTAAAATTTCTTCTTCTTTCCTCTTTTCGCAATGATCGCCGCTCCCAAACCCGACCTCGTCACCGTCAACATAGACGGCGTAGACATCGCCGTGCCGAAGGGCACCAACGTCATCGAGGCCGCCAAGCTGCTCCAGAAGGACGTCCCGCACTACTGTTACCACCCGAAACTAACCGTGGCCGGCAACTGCCGCATGTGCATGGTCGAGATGGGTATGCCCGCCGTGGACCCCGCCACCAAAGCCCCGGTCATGGACGCCGCCACCGGCAAACAAAAGATCAACTGGATCCCCCGCCCCCAGATCGGCTGCGGCACCACCGTCGGTCCGGGTATGCACATCAAAACATCCTCGCCCATGGTGAAGGACGCCCGCGAAGGGGTGATGGAGTTCCTCCTCATCAACCACCCGCTCGATTGCCCCATTTGCGACCAAGCCGGCGAGTGCAAACTCCAGGAACAAGCCACCGGTTACGGCCGTGGTTACTCGCGTTTCATCGAGCAGAAAAACGTCAAACCCAAGCGCACCCAACTCGGGCCGCGCGTCACCCTCGACGACGAGCGCTGCATCCTCTGCTCCCGTTGTGTGCGTTTCTCCAAGGAAATCGCCAAGGACGACGTCCTCGGCTTCGTTGACCGCGGCAGTTACTCCACCCTCACCTGCCACCCCGGCAAGAAGCTCGAGAACAACTACTCGCTCAACACCGTGGACATCTGCCCGGTCGGCGCGCTCACCAGCACCGATTTCCGGTTTAAGATGCGCGTCTGGTTCCTGAAGCAGACCAACACCATCGACATCGAGTCGTCCGTCGGTGTGAACGCCACTATCTGGTCCCGGGAAGGCACCATTTATCGCCTCACTCCGCGCCGCAACGACGAGGTCAACGACACTTGGATGCCCGACTCCGGACGCCTCCTCTACAAACAAGTCGCCGCCCTCGACCGTCTCGCCGCCATCACCGTCAACGGTGCCACCTCCGCCCTCGACATCGCCGTCAACGCCGCCGCCGAACTCCTCAAAGCCGGCTCCGTCGCCCTGGTCGGTTCCGGGCGCGCGTCGGTCGAGGAGCAATGGATGCTAAAACAACTCGCCTCCACCCTGGGCGTCTCCGCGCAACTCGTCTCGCGCACCGCGACCGGCGACAGGCTGCTCATCGCCGCCGACCGCAACCCCAACGTCCGCTGCGCGCTCGTCACCGGCCTCATCTACGCGTTGCCCGCCGCCCAGCTCACCTCGCTCGCCGCCGACATCGACGACGGCAAAATCAAAACTGTCATCTCCCACGGCGAAGACCTCGTCGCCGCCGGTCTCAGTGCAGCGCAGCTCGCCCAGGTTTCCATCGTATACCTCGGCACCCACGCCAACGCCACCAGCGCCGCCGCCAAGATCGTGTTGCCCACGCTGCACGCCTTCGAGAAGGCCGGCACCTTCGTGAACCAGCAGTTCCGCATCCAGAAATTCGCCGCCGCCGTGCCTGGCCCGCAGCGTGCGACCAACGACCTCGTTGTCCTTGCCCGCCTCGCCTCCGCCGCCGGCGCCGCCGTCCCCGCCAGCGACGTTCACGGACTCTGGCCGCTCATCGCCGCTTCGGTCCCCGCGCTTTCGACGATGTTACTAAAAAACATCCCCGAGACCGGTCTCCTCCTCGACGCCACCCCCTGGTCCGGCCTCCCCTTCGTCGAAGGCGAGACCCTCCACTATAAACCCGCCGCCCCGGCCGTCGCCGCCGCCTAGTTTGTTTATACAGAAGGAAACGAAGGTAACGAAGAGCCAGCCGCTCTCTGGACTCCAAGTTCCAACCCAACCTTCCCTCTGAGCCACGCCAACTTGGACCTCTTCGTTTCCTTCGTTCGCTTCTGTTAAAATTTCCGACCCTTCGCTTCCGACATGTTCGACTTCTACTTCGAGCTCCCGCTCCTCCTCCGCCTCCTCCTCCAAGGCACGGCGGTGATTCTCGTGCTCTTCCCGCTCGCCGCCGCCTGCTCCATGGCCGAGCGCAAGATCTCCGCGTGGATCCAGGGGCGTCCCGGCCCCAACCGCACCATCCCGCCCTTCCTGACTTGGATCCCCGGCATCCAGATCATCCAGAATCTCGGCCTTTTCCAACTCGCGGCCGACGGCGGCAAATTTACCTTCAAGGAAGACCCCGTCCCCGGCCACGTTAACAAGTTCTACTTCATCCTCGCGCCCATCCTCTCGATGATCCCGGCGCTCGCCACCGTGGCCTTCGTGCCCTTCGGCGCCTACTTGAATGCCGCCGGCGAACTCGTCCCCGTCGCGCTTACCAGCGTCGATGTCGGTCTCCTCGCCGTCTTCGCCCTCGGTTCCCTGGGCGTCTACTCGCTCATCCTCGCCGGCTGGGCCTCCAACTCGAAGTATCCCTTCCTCGGCGGCGTGCGAGCCTCCGCCCAGCTCATCTCCTACGAGCTATCCATGACGCTTTCCGTGCTGCCCGTTTTCCTTTGGATCAACGGTCTCCTCCCCGGCGAGACGCGCGAGACCTTCAGCGCCTCGCTTAGCCTTTTCCGCGTGGTGGAGTTCCAGAGCCAGCCCGGCCTGCTCGGCGGCCTTTGGTTCATTTTCCTGATGCCCGTCTCGGCCTTCGTGTTCCTCGTCGCCCTCTTCGCCGAGACCAACCGCCAGCCCTTCGACATGCCCGAGTCCGAGGCCGACCTCGTCGGCGGCTTCCACACCGAATACGGTGCCTTCAAGTGGTCGCTCTTCTTCGTAGCCGAATACGCCCACATGATCGTGGGATCGGGTATCTTCTGTCTCCTTTTCCTCGGCGGCTGGAATCCCGTGCCTTGGTTCACGCTCGCCGACACCGCCAACCTGCTGGGCATCGCCGGCATCCCGCTTCTCACCGGCTTGCTCGGCGTCAGCCTCTTCCTCGGAAAAGTCGGCTTCTTTATCTTTTTCTTCATGTGGGTGCGCTGGACCCTCCCCCGCTTCCGCTACGACCAGGTGATGACACTCGGCTGGAAAAAACTCCTCCCGCTATCCATCGCCAACCTCATCGCCTACGCGCTCATCATCGCGTGGATCGAGACCCGCTGAGCCTATGATTCCGCCTGTGGCCAAATCATAAATCATCCATCGTTAATCATAAATCTCCCGCCCATGGCCGTCGTCACCGTCGAACGCAAACCGCTCAGCCTCCTCGAGCGCACCTACCTGCCCAACATCGCCGCCGGTCTCGCGACCACGTTCAAGCGTATGGTGCAGCCCTCCGAGACCCTCGAATACCCCGAGGTCCGCCCGGAGATCCCCCTCGGCTACCGCGGCGCGCCCACCCTCGTTTACGATCCCAACGGCCGCGAAAAGTGCGTGGCCTGCCAACTTTGTGAATTTGTCTGCCCGCCCAAGGCGATCCGCATCACCCCTGGCGAAATCACCTCCGACAATCCCAACGCGCACGTCGAAAAACGCCCCGAGGAATTCAAGATCGACATGCTCCGCTGCATCTACTGCGGCCTCTGCCAGGAGGTTTGCCCCGAGGACGCGATCTGGTTGCAGAACAAGTTTTCCCTCACCGGCCTCACTCGCGAGGAAATGGTCCACGACAAGAAGAAGCTTTACGAAATGGGCGGCACGCTTCCCGACCCGCACTTCAAGTGGGACAAGAAAAAAGCCGCCGAAGAAGCAGCCGCCCACGGCGCTCACCACTGAGCAAAGGACGAGGAGTCGAGTAGACGAAACGCCGAGGAGCCTCCGGACCCACGGGCCAAAATACCGCCCACACTTCCTTCTTTATCCGACTTTAGCTCCTCGACTCCTCGTCCTTTCGATTCCCCGAACCGCCTTCGCCGACTCCTCGACCCTCCTTTCCGCCGTCCATGCCCGACATTCTCTTTCATCTCTTCGCCATCTTCACCGTGGCCTGCGCCCTGGGCGTCGTTTTCAACAAAAACGCCGTTGCCTCCGCCATGTGCCTCCTTCTGAGCCTCGTCGGGGTGGCCGGGCTCTTTGTCCTCCTCGACGCCTTCCTTTTGGCCGTGCTGCTCGTTCTGGTTTACGCCGGTGCCGTCGTGGCGCTTTTCTTGTTTATCATCATGCTTTTGGATATGCAGGGCGGTGACCGGAAACGTTTCACAAAGGCGACCATCATCTCCTCCGTCATCGCCGCCGGCCTGCTTGTCACCGGGCTCGTTAGTTTTGCCTCCCGCGGCCATGTCGAAACGCTCGACGCATCCGCCGTTCCGCTGGTGGGCAACAGCCTACGCGCCTATGCCGAGCAGCTTTTTACGGTGTATCTTCTCCCCGTGCAGATAGTCGGATTCCTGCTCCTCATCGGCATGCTCGGTGTGATCGTCCTCAGCAAGAAATTCGAAGGATTGGAGGACGTTAAATGACCCTCACCTCCGCCCTCTTTTCCGCCATGCCTGTCCTCCCTCTCGCCGCCCTCGAACGCGCCTTGGTTGTTTCGCTCAATTCCTATCTTTACCTGAGCGCAGTTCTCTTCGCCATCGGCTTCTTAGGCGTGCTCTTACGGAAAAACACCCTCGTCATCTACATGTGCCTCGAGCTCATGCTCGTCGCCTGCACCGTGGCCTTGGTGGCCTTCAGCCGCTACAATGGCGTGCTGGATGGAAATGTCTTCGTATTCTTCATTCTCACCGTGGCCGCCGCCGAGGTCGCGGTCGGTCTTGCCATCATCGTCGCCCTCTTCCGCCGCCGCCAAACGGTGCAGGTCGAGGAACTCAACGCCCTCAAAAACTAGGCCCGCCGCCCGCGCCGCGTCCCTCTCGCCTCTCTCGTGTCCATCGCCCCCGAACTCGCTCCCGCCGAGCGCATCCAGAGTCGCATCCTCGTGCTCCGGGGCCATCGCGTGCTTTTGGACGCCGATTTGGGCGCTATCTACGAGGTGCCGACCAAGCGCCTCATCGAGCAGATGAAGCGCAACGCGGATAAATTTCCGGAGGATTTCGTGTTTCAACTAACGAGGGATGAATGGTCTGAGGTCCTTGCGTCCAAGGCTACTGTTGTTGATAAGGGAGATACAACTATGTGGTCGCAAAATGCGACCACATCCCCGCAGCGCCGCCGGTTGACCAACTTGCCTTACGCCTTCACCGAGTACGGTGCCATTCAGGCCGCCAACATCCTGAGCAGCCCGGCCGCGACACACATGGGCATCGCCGTCGTCCGAGCCTTCGTGCAGCTCCGCGCGCTGATGGTCGATCACAAGACCCTCCGCGCCAAACTTGCCGAGCTCGACGCCCGCGTCGGCGCGCACGACGAGCAACTCGCCGCCATCGTCGAGGCGATCCGCGAACTCGCCGTCCCGGTCGATCCGGCGGACAAACGCAAAATCGGCTATCACACCGGCAACCGCTGACCACCGCCGCCCGCCGCTCTTCGAATCCCCGACCTTTTCTCGACTTCTCGACCATTCCTTTTCCGCAATGTCCGACTCCCTGCTCGCCCTCACTCTCCTCTTCACGCCGCTCGTCTCCGCGGTGTTGATCGGAATTTTCTTCCGCAAGCAGCCCGCCATCGCCAAGGCGCTCTCGCTCGCCGCGGCCACCGCCGTCGCGTTGCTCGCCGGCAAGCTGATTTTTGGCACGCCCGACTTCACCGACAAGATGGAGTGGCTCACCATCGGGCCGCTTACCATCCACCTCGGTTTCCTGCTCGATCCGCTTTCCAAACTTCTCCTCGCGGTCGTCTCCCTCGTCGGTCTGCTCGTCCACGTGTTCAGCCTCGGCTACATGAAGGACGAGGAAAATCAGGCCCGCTTCTTCGGCTGCCTCTCACTTTTCATGTTTTCGATGACCGGTCTCACCCTCGCGGACGATCTCATCATGCTCTTCATTTTCTGGGAGCTCGTCGGTCTCAGCTCCTTCCTTCTGATCAATTTCTACTTTGAAAAACCGGCCGCCGTGGCCGCCTCCAAAAAAGCCTTTATCGTCAACCGCATCGGCGACTTCGGTTTCCTGCTCGGCATCATTCTCGCCTATTGGGCCTTCGACACCATCACCCTCGCCGACATCGCGATCAAGATCGGCGCCGAGCCCTCCGTTATCGCCACCTCCATCGCCTTGCTCATTTTCTGCGGCGCGGTCGGCAAATCCGGCCAACTCCCGCTCCATGTCTGGCTGCCCGACGCGATGGAAGGCCCCACGCCCGTCTCCGCCCTCATCCACGCCGCCACCATGGTGGCCGCCGGCATCTTCCTGCTCTGCCGCGTGGCCCTGCTCATGACCGGCGACGCCCTCACCGTCATCCTCTGGATCGGCGTGTCCACCGCGCTCTTCGCCGGTTTCACCGCCCTCGGTCAACGCGACCTCAAACGCATCCTCGCCTACTCGACGATTTCACAGCTCGGCTTCATGGTCTCGGCCTTCGCCCTCGGTTCCCTCCTCGCCCTCCAGAACGGGGGCAACGTGGCCCTCGCCGGCATCTCTGGCGGCGTCGCCGCCGCGATGTTTCACCTCACCACCCACGCCTTCTTCAAGGCTCTGCTTTTCCTCGGTTCCGGCTCCATCCTCCACGGCACCCACCACGAGGGCGACATCTACCGCCTCGGCGGCTTGCGCCAAAAGATGCCCGTTACCTTCATCACCTTCACCATCGGCACCCTCGCCCTCATCGGTTGCCCGCTGCTCGCCGGTTTCTACTCGAAGGATGCCATCCTCATCCTCGCCTACCAATACAGCCCGGTCGTCTTCTGCCTGCTACTGCTCGGTGCCTTCCTCACCGCGTTTTACATGACTCGCCTCTGGACGACCACCTTCCTCGGCAAACCCCGCAGCGACGGCGCGGACCACGCTCATGAGGGCGGACCGTTCATCCTCGTTCCCTTGATCGTGCTTGCCATCGGCTCCGCGCTCGGCGGCTTCGCCTGGTTCTACCCCGAGGCCCTTCGCGTCGTGCCCGCCGGGGCGCTCGCCCTGCTTGAGGGCGACGGCCACACCATTGCGATGGTCGGCGGCACCGCCACCTTCGTGCTCGGCTCCGCCCTCGGTTTCCTGCTTTACCGCCCCGGCTCCTCGACCGACTTCCTGCAAACCCGCCTGCCTGTCATTTATCAACTCTTCGAAAAGCGCCTCTATATCGACACGCTCTACGACTGGTATGTGGCCAAAGTGCAGCAGCGCTTCGCCCTTCTCTTGAACTACACCGATCTCATCGGCATCTCCGGCATCGCGGTTCGCGGCACCGCCGGCGTGGTCGGGCTTTTCGGCCTCGCGACCCGCGCCATGCACACCGGCAGTCTCCACACCTACGTTTACTGGTTCCTCGCAGGAGCCGTCATCCTCTGGGCCATCGCCAGCGGCGTGCTCTAAGATTTTCGCATCCTCAGGCTCCTCGCTCCTCGTTCTCCGCTCCCATGAACCTTCCGTTCGACCCGCTTCTCGCCGCCATTCTGAGCCCGCTGGCTGCCGCCCTGCTTTTGCTCGCGCCGCTGCCGGAACGCCTGAGCAAGGCCATCGCCGTCCTCGGCTTTCTTTTTCCCGCCCTGCTCGGCCTGCACACGTGGTGGCATTTTGATGCCAACCTCGATGCGGGCACCGGCTACGCGTTCATGCGGCTGCAAGGTTACGACACCGGCCTCACCAGCATCGGCATCTCCCTCAAACTCGGCCTCAACGGCATCTCCATGCCTCTCTTTCTGATGGCCGGCGTGGTCGGCCTCGCCGCCGGACTCTACGCCGTCCAGTCCAAGGCCGAGCGCCTTCGCCTTTATCTCGGGCTGCTCCTCGTGATGCAGGCTGGCCTCATGGGTGTCTTTGCCAGCATCGACATCTTCTTTTTCTACTTCTTCCACGAGTTCGCGCTCATCGCCACCTTCATCATGGTGGGTGTCTGGGGAGGCAGGGATCGCAGTTACGCCGCGATGAAAATGACGATCTACCTGACGCTCGGCGCGATGCTCTCGCTGCTCGGCTTCATTCTCATCTACACCAAGAGCGGCGTGGAGTCCTTCGATCTCATCACCCTGCGTCAAGAGATTGCCATTCATGGCCTTTCCGGAACGGTGCAAAACTACGCCTTTGGCCTGTTGATGTTCGGCCTCGGCATCCTCGTCTCGCTCTTCCCCTTCCACACTTGGGCTCCTCTTGGTTACGGTGCCGCGCCGAGTTCCGTCTCCATGCTGCACGCCGGCGTGCTGAAAAAATTCGGCCTCTACGGTCTCGTGCAAATCGCGTTGCCCCTGCTGCCCCAGGGCGCGCTCGCCTGGTCGCCCGCGCTCGCTTGGCTGGCGCTCGGCAACATCGTTATCATCGGCCTTATCACCCTCGCCCAGCGCGACCTGAAGCAGATGGTCGGTTACGGCTCCGTGATGCACGTCGGCTACGGCTTCATCGGCGTGGCCTGCCTCTCGACCCTTGGCGCGGGCGGCGTGGTCCTGTTCATGGTGGCGCATGGCCTTTCGGTCGCGCTGCTGTTCCTGCTCTCGACCAGCATTTATCACCGCACAGGCACCTTCGACATGGACGACATGGGTGGCCTAGTGAAAAAGGCCCCGGTGCTCGCCGCATTTTTCCTCACCGCCGTGCTCGCCAGCATCGGCCTGCCCGGTCCCGGCCTGCTCAATTTCTGGGGCGAGCTAGCCATCTTCATGGCGGTCTATGAACATGCCGGCTGGATGGTCGTCCCCGCCCTGCTCGGGGTCGTGATCTCCGCCATCTACGGCCTGCGTGCCATGGGCAAGGTTTTCTACGGCCAGCCCTCCGCCGCCTTCCTGAAGCACCAGGAAAAGAATGCCGTCATCGACATCCGTTGGAGCGAGCGCGTGCCCGCCCTCATTCTGATCGTTACCCTCGTCGGTTTCGGCGTCTGGCCCCGCGCCATCACCGAGCCGCTCAACCGCACCCTGCTTGAGGTTTATCCGGCCGTCGAGGTGGTGAAGACCACCCCCGCTCGCATCGAAACCGCCGCCCTGCTCGTCGCCGATTCCATCCAGAAATAAACTAACCACAGAGCACACCCAGAGTTCGGAGCCACCAATCCAAGACTTCAGAAACTCAGAACCCGCCGTCCGCCTCCTCTCCGTGTCCTCCGTGCTCTCCGTGGTGTAAATCTTTCTCGTCGCTCCCTTTTTTTTCCGACTTTCCGGCCTCCCCATGACCATAGAACAACTTCAAGCCGCCGCCGCCGACAACACGTGGGCCACCATCGCCCCCGAAATCGGCCTCGGCGTCCTCGCGCTGCTTCTCCTCGTCCTGGAGATCGTCCTTCCCAAAAGGAAGCACTCCCTCATCCCCTCCATCGCCATCGTCGGCCAACTCGGCATCCTGGTCGGCCTCTTGCTCAACTTCGCGCCCGCCTACGCCGTCGAGGGTCGCGTCAGTTTCAACGGGCTCCTCCAGCACTCCGAGACCGGCCAGTTCCTCCGCGCCTTTTTCCTCGGCAGCTCCATCCTCGTCAGCCTCCTTGGAGTCGTCGCGCTGGCCAGGCAGCGCATGCCGAAGATCGAGTTTTTCCACATCGTGCTTGTCGTCACCGGCGCGATGATGCTGCTCGCGCAGTCGGCCAATCTTGTCCTGCTCTTCGTCGCGCTCGAGACCGTCACGGTTGGTTTTTACATTCTCGTCAGCTACACCCGCACCAATCCGCTCTCTCTCGAAGCGGGCCTCAAGTATCTCGTCAGCGGGGCCTTAAGCTCCGCCTTGCTTCTTTTCGGCATCGTTCTGCTCTACGGCGTGGCGGGTAACCCCGCCGCCCTCGGCTCGACTTCGTCCCCCATGAGTTATGCGGGCCTGCAGCAGTTCCTCGTCGCCAACCCGGGTAACTTCCTCGCCTCCGTCGGCATCGTCCTCGTCCTCGCCGGCGTCGCCTTCAAGATCGGCGCCGTTCCGTTCCAGATCTGGATCCCCGACGTCTATCAAGGCGCGCCCACACCTGTCACCGCCTTCCTCGCCGTCGCGTCGAAGACGGCGGGTTTCGCCGTGCTTCTCGGCCTCGTGCCGGTGTTTGCCTCTTACGAAAAGCTGGTCGTCACCACGCTTTCGCTCATGGCCGGCGCGACCATCCTCTTCGGCAATCTAGCCGCGCTCACCCAGCACAACGTGAAACGCCTCATCGGCCTCTCCGGCGTGTCGCATGCCGGTTACCTGCTGCTTGGCGTCATCGCCGCGCTCACCGTGCCGCAGGCGGTCGGCGCGATCTGGTTCTACCTCTTAGCCTACCTGCTCGCTTCCTTCGCGGTGTTCGGCGTCATGACGCATATGGCCGGGCCGAACGACGCCGATCAGGATCTCGACCACTACGCCGACTTCGCGAAAAAACGCCCCTACCTCGCGGGCGTGCTCGCCATCGGTCTCGGTTCGCTCGCGGGCATACCGCCGCTGGCGGGCTTTGTGGGCAAGCTGCTCATCTTCATCGCGGCCTTTCAGGCGGGGCTCTACTGGCTGCTCGGCATCGCAATCCTTGGCGTGGTGATTTCGATTTACTACTACTTCGGCTGGATCAAGGCCGCCTATTTCAGCACCTGGCGTCCGCAGTTGCCCGAAGGCGAGGCCGAGCCGGCCGGCCCGGCGCCCACGCCGGTGTCGCTCCCGATGGGCGTGGCGCTCGGCTTCCTCGCCGCCGCCAGCGTGGTGCTGGGCTTTTTCCAAGGCCCGCTGGCGAGCTGGCTGCTCGCCCGCTGAAGCCGACGAAACGGCTTCCGCCTAGCCGCGCCGCCGCCGGGCGGGCGCGGCTTTTTAATGACCAAACCGGTTATCCCCGAAATACACGAACAACACGAACGCCAAGCCGGCAGAGGGTCACCCTAATCTCCTCCCCGTCCTTTCGTGTGGTTCGTGTTTTTCATGGTTAATATCCTTCTCCGTCTCCGAGTCCGATTCGATGTCGCGCGTAAAACTGCTCTTCCTCTGCTCGCGCAACCAGTGGCGCAGCCCGACCGCCGAGGGCCTCTTTCGTGGGCATCCGCGATACGATGTGCGCTCCGCCGGCACCGCCACCGGGGCGCGCATCAAGGTCACCGCCTGCCACCTCGGCTGGGCCGACCTCGTGTTTTGCATGGAGCGCAAACATGCCGACGCCATCCGGGAAAAATTCCCCGAGGAATGCGCCGGGCTGGCCATCATCGTCCTCCGCGTGCCGGACGATTATCCCGCCAAGGACGACCCGGCGCTGATCGAGCATCTGCGGACCGCGCTCACCCCGCATCTGCCCGACTGGTAACGAATTCAGTCCCGTTTCGAGTAAAGCGCGACCAGCGCGGCGCCGATGGATTGGGATAGCTCGCCGAGCGTGGCGGGAACGATTTTTAGCTTTTCACGCTGCTTCGGGAAAAGATAAGGCGCGGCGGCTTCGCGGATGCCGTTGAGATATCGTTCACGGAATTCCGGCGTCGTGCTCTCGGGGTCGATCAGGCCGCCACCGATCACGACGATGCCAGGATCGAGCGCCATCGCCAGGTTTGCCACATGCAGGCCGAGCGCGCGGGCTTGCAGATCGAAAATTTGCAAGGCCAGCGCGTCGCCTTTTTGGGCGCGGCTACGCAGCGAGAGGGCCTGGTGCTTGGGTGTATCGGTGGACGCGGCGAGTTCGTGGCCGGCGTGTTTCGGCAAGAGGTGGTCGAGAAACTGGGGCAGGCCGGAGATCGTCGAGTAGGCCTCGATGCAACCCCAGTCGCGGCCGCAACCGCAGCGGAAGGCGGGGGCTTTTTCCAGATTGCCGCCGAGCAGGTGGAGCGGTACGGGCATGTGCCCGGCCTCCATGCCGGCGAAGTGATCGCCGGTAAGGGGCAGGCCGTTGGCGTCGATGAAAGCGGCCCCGAGTCCCGAGCCGGGGGCGAGGAGGAGCACGCTCGCCTTGGTGTCGCCGCGCACACGGGCGGCCTCGCCCACGCCGCCAAGGTCGCCATCGTTGCCGACGAAGAGCGGGATCTCGCGACCGGCGGCGCGGGCGAGCGCGGCGGCGTAGTCGGCGCGGAAGGCCCAGCCGATGAAGCTGGCGGGCAGGTTGGCGGATTTATCGAGCACGCCGTAGCTCTGGTAGGGGCCGGGCAGGGCGAGGCCGGCGGCGGCGACGCGATCCCAGGTGAGGCCGTTATCCTGGAGAAAACCCTCCGCGCCCTCCACCCAGCCGGCGATGACGGCGGCGGTGCCAAGCTGGGAGTTGGTCGAGCTCTGCCGGAGCTTCAGGGAGACGGGTGCGCCGTCGGCGAAGACGCCGCCGGTCTTGGAGGTGGTGGCGCCGGAATCGGTGCCGAGGAAAATGTCGCGGACGGGGGAGGGGGACATGGCTTGGCGGAGGGCGAAGGGCGAAGGGCGGTGCGAGCGCGCGGTGGCGTCAGGCGGCGGTGCCGTGGCACTTTTTGTATTTTTTGCCGGAGCCGCAAGGGCAGGGGTCGTTGCGGCCGACCTTGGGCGACTCGCGGCGCACGGGCTCGGCCTTGGGCACGACCTGGCCGGAGTAGACCCAGAGGCCGTGCTCGCGGGTGAAGTGGGCCTTCTCGACGTGTTTGCGCTCCTCGCCGGCGGTGCGGAAGCGGGCCACGAAATCCACCGCGCCCGTCTGGTCATCCGGGCCTCCGCCTTCGGTGGCGGTGACCTCGAGCCCGAGCCACTCGGAGGACTCGGCCCATTCGCGGGCGTCTTTTTCGCTGAAATCCTTCCGCTGCTCGGAGCTGAGCGTGCGGTGGAGGTGGGTGTAGTTGCGCTTCGAATACGCGCTGTAGCGGGAACGCATGAGCGACTCGGCGGTGGGGGCGGGCGCGCCGGCCAGGATGGGGCCGCAGCAATCGGCGTGGGTTTTGCCGGAGCCGCAGGGGCACAGGTCGGTGGCGGGGGTGGAGTCGAGGTTGGACATGAAAGGGTCTATGGCGTCGCGCCGCGCCCATGGCGGCAAGTGCGGAGTGGCGGTTCAGCCTCCGGCGGGTGTAACCGGAAGTGGCGTCAACGGATCGGAAGCGGCATGGGCGTCCCGCCCATGGGATCGGAAGCGAACGGGCAGGATGCCCCTTCGCCCACGGGCGGGACGCCCGTGCCACGCCGGAGGAGCAAATCGGGAGCATACCCCGACATACCCCTGAATCACTTCCTGTTATCCCCGGCGCCGTCGAGGAGTTCGGCGGCGAGGCCCCAGCGCAGGTTGTGCAGCGAGTGGTGGAAGTAGTCCACCCCGGCGACGTCGGCGACGGCGAGCACGGTGACCAGCGCGGCGGGAAACACGTCGGCGCGCGCGGCGGGCATGCCGGGCACGGCCTTGCGCTCGTCGAGCGTGAGCGGGGCGAGTTCATCGAGCAGGTGCGTGACGGTGGCCACGGGGATGGCGGCGGGCGTGTCGCCCAGCTCGACGCCGTGCCGGGCGCCCTTCACCACGCGGATGGTGGTGATGGTGCCCCCGGTGAAAACGGCGGCGACGGGCGCGGAGGCGTTCACGGGCGGATCGAAACGAAAGCCGCTGCGCTTGAGTTCTTGTTTCACATACAGGGCGAGCCCGAGGCAGCGGTCGTGGTCCGGGGGAGCGGTCGGGTCGGCAAAAAACTTTTCCGTCATACGCACGCAGCCGAGGCGCAGGCTTATCGCCTGCGTGATGCGTCGATCCCGGAAGGAGAGGCATTCGAGGCTGCCGCCGCCCAGGTCGAAGACGTAGAAATCTCGCAGTCGGGCGAGGGCGGGGTCGCAGGTGAGGCCGAGGCCGATGAGGTTGGCCTCCTCGTCGCCGGTGAGGATGCGGATGGGGTGGCCGGTGGCGGCGAGCACCCGCGCGCGGAATTCATCCCCGTTTTCGGCGTCGCGCACGGCACTGGTCGCCACCAGCCGGATAAGCGCGGGGGCGAAGGGCGCGGACAGGGCGAGGAGCTGGCGAATGGCGTCGAGCCCGCGCCGCATGCCGTCCTCGGCGAGGCGCGGGTGGGCGGCCGAGATGCCGGCGCTGATGCGGCAATCGAGGGTTTTGTTTCTTAGCTGCTCGACGCTCCCGTCGGCCCGGCGGCGGGCAACCAGGACTTTGATGGAATTACTGCCGATATCGATGACGGCGACGGGCGCGGACGAGGAGGCTGCGATATGCATGCGAGGAAAACTCGCACCGAAAACTCGACGAAGTAACCGCTAAAGCGCGCTAAATTTGGCTGCCGCAGTTTAGCAATAAGGGGAACGAGATTGGGTGACCGTGGCCCGTCGAGAGAAAGCGTTTCCTCGTCCAATCCCCCGCGGGCGGGATGCCGTAACGTAGATTTTTTCGGATTTGGACACAGAGCCTAGCCGGAGGCCGGGCACAGAGGTCACAGAGTAAAACAGCATGAATTTTTATCCCGGACTGGCTCTGTGTTCTCCGTGTCGGAGCTCTCTGTCCTCTGTGAGTAAACATCCGGCGGAGCCTCGCAGGGATGATAAGTTACATATGTTACAAGATACCAAGTTGTTTAACTTCAATCGCTAGGCGTCTGCGGTTCCTGGAAGGAGTGCCAGAGGTAGAGAATCACGCCGACGCAAATGCCGGCATCGGCGAGGTTGAAGGTCGGGTAGATGTAGGCTCCGAAGTGGAAATCGAGAAAGTCGATCACGTGGCCGTGGAAAACACGGTCGAAGAGGTTTCCCACGATGCCGCCGCACAGCAGGCCAAAGGCGAACTGGGCGCGGAGCGCACGCAGGCCGAGGTGGCGGCGCCAAAAATAAATCCCGAGCAGGGTGATGCCGGCGAGGATGGCGAGCACCCCGCTCTGCCCGGTGAAGAGGCTCCAGGCCGCTCCCGTGTTACCGACGTGAACGATGTAGAAAAACCCTTCGACGATGGTCAGCGCGCCTTCGGCCGGCCAGTAGGTGGGGTAGTCAAGTCGGGTGACGACCCACGTCTTGGTGAGCAGGTCGAGGGTGAACACACCGACGGCGAGCACCCAGAGCAGGCGGTAGGAGAGCACACGCTCAGTCCAACCAAGACGGGTGGCGGCGGGCATGGCGGGGGCGCGGGTGGCGGCGTCGAGATCCAAGGTAAAAGAAATTAAGGTAAACCACTAGGGTGCAGGGCGGTTTGCGCAAATTTTGGCACAAATCTATCACCAATGAATACGCTGTGGGTGAGCGCGGAAAGGGAAGTAAAAGCGTAGGTGCGGAAAAAAAGCGCAGCCGGGTGCAGGCGCGTCGCGCGTCGGCCCCGGTCTGATCCGGGGCACGGCGCGCGCGGGGCGGAGGGGCTTATTCGCCGCCGTCGTCGCTCTCCATCTTGGGGCCGCCTTCTTCGCCTTCGCCGAGGATGCCGGTCTGGCCGCGCACCTTGTAGCGGGTTTTCTCGATCTCCTTCATGGCGGCGGCGGTATAGCGGGTAAAGGGCACGGCGGTGAGGCGATCCTTGTTGATGGGCTGCTGGGTGTGCTCGCAGATGCCGTAGGTGCCGGCCTTGATGCGCTGGATGGCGGCCTCGACCTCGGAGAGGGCCTCCTGCTCATTGGCGACGAGGCTGAGGGCGAAGTCGCGGTCAAAGGAATCGGTGCCGCCGTCGGTGCCGTAGCTGGAAAGATCGCCGCTGTCCTCCTTGGCGGAGCGCTTGAGCGTCTCCTCGCTGTGCTGGTCCACCTGGCCGGTGACGTGGTTGCGCAGCTCGATGAGGAGTTTGTAGTAGCGTTTATATTTCTCGGGGATGGCGGCCTCCTCGTTTTCGGCGTGGGAGGCGCGGGACTTGGGATTGAAACCCAGGATGTCGGCGAGGGAGGCGGCGCGCACGGTGGTGGGCTTGGGCGGCTGGAGGGCAGAGGCGGGGAGGGGTGCGGTTTTGCCGGACTTGGTCGCGATAAAGGGTACGGCGGCGGCGGCGGGCGCGGATTTCTCGGCGGTCTTGGCGATGGCGAGCACTTCGTCGAGCGAGAAGGCGGAGGGTTTGGCGGGCTTGGCGCGCTGGGCGAGGATGCGCGCGCGCACGGCGTCTTTGCCCTTGAGGCCGGCCGGCTTGGCCGGGGCCGAGGGTTTGGTGGCGCCGGCGTGCTTTGCGGGGGCGGCGGTTTTGGCGGAGACGGTTTTGGCGGAGGGGGCGGACTTGGCGGACGCGGCGGTTTTGACCACCAGGATGGATGCGTGCTTACCGTTGCTTTTCGCCGGTGCGGACGCGGCCTTGGTCACCGCCGTTATGGCGGGCCTCGTCTTGGACGGCGACTTGCCCGATGCGGCCGGCTTGGCGGACTTGTCTTGGGCGGCCGACTTGCCGGAGGGGGCGGACTTGTCGGAAGGTTTTTTTGAAGAGGAGGATTTCACGGCGGGCGGAGGAGTGGGTTTTGCTTTGGGTGCGGGTAGGACCCCGGACTTGGGCGCAGGTTTGGCGGTAATCCCCGGTGCGAGGGTTTTTTTCGCCACAGGTGGGGATGCGTCGGATCCGGAGGTGGATTTCTTGGCCGCGGAAGTTTGGGGGGCGGGCGATTTGGAGTGGGCTTTGACAGGGGAAACCGGGGCGGGTTTACGGGAGGGTTGGGCCATGGTGGGTGAGTTTTGGATTTGAGAAAGCCGAAGCGTAAGGTGGGCGGGCGGAGCGTGGGGTCAGGCCGTGATGGCCTCGGCGCAGCGTGGGCAAACTTCGCCATCGCGCGTGGTTTGCAGGGCGGGAACCCAGCGCCAGCAGCGCGGGCAACGGACGTGCCCGAGCTCGGCGCAGGGGCGGGCGGAGACGGCGAAAGGGTTGCTGGCGGGCGTCTCGGCGAGCACGACGTGAGAAACGATGAGCAGCTCGGGGAGAAAGGCCTCGTGGCGACGAAGGACGGCGTCAAGCGGGTCGGCGCCGGCGACTTCGAGGGTAACGGCGGCGTCGAGGGATTTGCCGAGTTTTCCGGCCTGGCGGAGGGGCTCGAGGGTCTCGTTGACTTTGGCGCGGACCTTGAGGAGTTCGGCAAAATCAGCCGCGAGGGTCTCGTCGGTCCAGGCGGGCGCGGCGACTGGCCAGTCGGAGAGGTGCACGGACGAAGTCGGCGAGCCGACTCCGGCATTTGAAATTTCAGGTCTGGAATTTGAAATCACTTCGGGCGCGAAATCGCTCCCGAAGTGCAGGTGGCACCAGGACTCGTCGGCGGTGAAGGTGAGGATGGGGGCAAGCACTCGCACGAGCACGCCGAAGATGGCGTGGACGGCGGTCTGGGTGCTGCGGCGTTGGGGGTGGTTGACCGGGTAGGTGTAAAGGCGGTCTTTGCAGACGTCGTTGTAGACGGCGGAGAGCGTGGTCGCGACGAAATGGGCGCAGAGCGATACGACGCGGTGGAATTCGTAGGCGTCGTAGGCGGTGGTTGCCTCGGCGAGCAGCCGCGCGGTCTGGTGCAGGGCCCAGCGATCCAGGACGTCGAGTTCGGCGTGGGGGAGGGAGTTTTTCGCCGCGTCGAAGTCGTGCAAGACCGATAGCTGGTAACGCAGGGCGTTGCGGAAGCCCCGATACTGCTCGGCGGCGTTATCGAGGATTTTCTTCGAGAGGGTGATGTCCTGGGTGAAATCCTGCGAGGCGAGCCAGAGGCGGATGACGTCGGCGCCGTAATCGGCGATGAAGTTGTCGGAGGTCGGGGGCTTTTCGTATTGGCCGGATTTGGAGATTTTTTTGCCGTCCTCGCCGACGATGAAGCCGTGGGTGAGCACGGCTTTGTAGGGCGCGCCGCCCTGGGCGATGATGCCGGTCCAAAGGGAGGATTGGAACCAGCCGCGATGCTGGTCGGAGCCCTCGAGGTAGAGGTCGGCGGGCCAGGATGTAGCGCCCTGGCCATTACGCAGGACGGCGGCGTGGGAGGAGCCGGAGTCGAGCCAGACGTCGAGGGTGTCGCGACCCTTGGTCAGCTCGGAGGGGGCGGGCCAGCCGACGGGCAAGGCGACGTCGGCGAGGAGCTCGGCGGCGGACAACTCATACCAGAGGTTGGTGCCGGCGGGGTGGGCGGCGATCCTGGCCGCGACAGCGCGGACCACGGAGGCGTCGAGGAGGGCTTTTTTTTGCGCGTCGTAAAAGGCGATGATGGGCACGCCCCAGGAGCGCTGGCGGCTGATGCACCAGTCGGGGCGGGCCTCGACCGCACCGGTGATGCGCGCCTGGCCCCAGCTCGGGAACCAGGTGACGCCGCGGATCGCCGCGAGCGCGGCGGCGCGCGGCGATTTTAGATCTGAAATTTCAGATTTGAGATCGGCGGAGGCGGATCCGGAGCCCGTGCGGTCGAGGCCGACGAACCACTGGTCGACGGCGCGGAAGATGATGGGGGTCTTGGAGCGCCAGCAGTGGGGGTAACTGTGAACGTATTTGGCTTTGGCGAGGAGGGCGACGTGGCCGGTGACGGGGTCGGGCGCGGCGAGTTTTTTCAGGACCGCTAGATTGGCGGGGCTGGGCTTTTTGGTCTTCAGCTCCTCGACGGTTTCGAGGCAGGTGATGCCGACGAGGTCGGAGGGCACCTGACCGTCGTCGAGGTAACGGCCGTCGTCGCCGACGGGGCAGTAGATGGGCAGGCCGTAGCGGAGGCCGGTGAGATAATCGTCGGCGCCGTGACCGGGGGCGGTGTGAACGCAGCCGGTGCCGCTCTCGGTGGTCACGTAATCAGCGAGGACCACGGGGGAGGGCCGGTCGATGAAGGGATGCCGCGCAGCCAAACCTTCGAGGCGCGCGCCCGGAATGACGAAGGACGAATTCCGCAGGACGAGTTCGGCCGCGTCGCCGGCGATCTTTGCGGAGTCCAGAACCGCGGGCAGGAGCGCCTGGGCGACCAGGATGCGTTCGCCGCCGAGGTCGGCCACGATGTATTCAGTTTCCGGATGCAGCGAGATCGCCAGGTTGGCCGGGATGGTCCAGGGGGTGGTGGTCCAGATGACGATGCTGAGGGGCTTGTCGGCGGGCAGGCCGAATTTTCGCGCCTCGGCGACGGGAACGAGAAATTTTACCCAGATGGCGATGGAGATGTGCTCGGCGTATTCGATCTCGGCCTCGGCGAGGGCGGTCTCGAAGGGGATGCTCCAGTAGACGGGTTTTTTGGAGCGATAGACGAGGCCCTGCTCCACGAAGGCGGCGAAGGTGCGGAGGATGTCGGCCTCGAAGGCGGGAGCCTTGGTTTTGTACTGGTTGGCCCAGTCGGCTTGCACGCCGAGGCGCTTGAAGGAGGCGGTCTGGCGGGCGATCCAGCCCTCGGCGAAGGCGTCGCAGCGGGAGCGAAGTTCGGCGGTGGGGAGCACGAGGCCGGCGGCCTGGAGTTCCTTGGCGACCTTTTGCTCGATGGGGAGGCCGTGGCAATCCCACCCGGGCACGTAGGGCGTGCGGAAGCCGCGGAGGGATTTGTAGCGGAGCGTGATGTCCTTGAGGGATTTGTTCAGCGCGGTGCCGATGTGCACATCGCCATTGGTGAAGGGCGGGCCGTCGTGCAGGACGAAGGCGGGGGCGTTTTCGGCGCTGCGCCGGGCCTGGATGGACGCGTAAAGGGAGAGTTTTTCCCAAGCGGCGAGGCGGGCGGGTTCGCGCTTCGGCAGGTCCCCTCGCATGGGGAAATCGGTTTTGGGGAGGCTGAGAGTGTGCTTGAGATCGTTCGCCATGCCGGAGTAAAAGGGCGCGGCAGGCTAGGGGGCGCGAAGGGTGAGTCAAGGGGCGTATGCACCTCGATTTTTAGCCGGAGTTAACCGGGAGGGATGTCAGCGGGTCGAGAGTGGCAGGGGCGTACCGCCCATGGGATGCGCAGCGAACGGGCGCGATGCCCATTCGCTCGCGGGCAGGAAGCCCATGCAAAGCCGGAGACACCGCCTTGCGGCTGCAATTTCCACCCATTTTCCCTCCGATTCGGTTCCACTATTCCCCGCCCCGAGCGCCATCCACCGCGGCGCCGTCACGGTCTCGGGAGTAAAATTTCCCGCTAGAAACCGGGGAACAAGGGAGTTTGCCGTTGCGACTCATAGAACCGTTCGACAACACCCTTCCCCCTACCCCCATGCGTTCCCTTCTCCTCCACCGAGGCCGTGGCGCTTACCAAGCGTATACGCTCATCGAGCTCCTGGCTGTTATTGCCATCATCGGCATTTTGGCGGGTATCACGTTAGGGGTCGTCCGCGGCGTGGGTGATCAAGCGAGGATCAATCGCGCGACATCTGAACTCGCCTCTCTATCCTCTGGTTTAGCAGCATACAAAAGCTATTATGGCGACTTTCCATGGGTGGGAAATGACAATAACCCAGACCAAATGTATATTGGGGCACTTTGAAAAATAGGTTTTCTCGAAAACCGGGTAAAAAAAGTTACATCACCACTTAGCGTTGGTTCGGGAGTTGTCGATTTTAAGTCATTTTCCTTATCAATGCATTGCTTTACATTGCTTTATGAAATAATCCTTGTTATTTAGGCACACTTCGCCATGGAGGGCACTCGACCAAGTTTGATGAGTTGAACGTAACGCAG
>JBBRHC010000001.1:0-35286 GCA_038223295.1 Opitutales bacterium | reverse complement strand
GGGTCAGTCCGCTTTGATCGTAAGCGCCCAAGAGCTCCTCTCGCCGCTTCGCCGCAGTCATGCGTCTACCGCGTCGGTCACGCCTACTCTCATCGAGGATTAGTTCGGTCGTCAGTTTTTCCATCCCGCCACTCTACACCGCCCGCGCTCGTTCGCCTAGGTGGTCGCCAACCGGACGCTTACGATGTGGTGCCTTGGGGCGTCAGCCGTTTGGCCAAGGTTCCGGGCACAAAAAAGGGACTCGCACGCGAGGCCCTTTTTTCTACTGGTAGCGACGGGGGAGCCGCCGGGTTTGACTACGCGCTCGTCACTTCGGCGGAAGTGACCGGGATCAGACGGGTGAGGCTTCGGCGCGGTAGCGGGGAGGGTGTCACGGGGTTGGCGGTCGGAAGCCGCATTTCCGCCGCTTTTGCCACCGACATGAATTCGTAGACGGCGTGCAGCCGCGCAAAATAGAAGCCTCGCATGCCATCCAGAAAGCCACGCTGGACCACATAAACGTAAAGGAAACGCAGGGTGGGTCGGAAGGGCACGCGTTTGGACCAGCGCTTAAGCCGGCGCCGGAAGCTGACCGCCGAGGATTGCAGTGACGGATCGCTGGCGTGGAGCCCTTGCTCCACTTCCAGGCGTGCCTCCCAGTTTGAGTAGCGGTTATGCTTCTCGACGAAGACGTCGATCGAGGGAAAAGCATAGTGATCCATCTCGCAGCGCAGGCGGGCGGTGTCTCCTTCGACTCGTATGTGTTCGTGGACCTCGTTGTCGCCGCTGTGGGTGTCGCCATGGACCAATAGCTCGTAGCGCCCGAGACGGTGTTTAAAGAGGCGCAGGTTCCAGTTTGGGTAGTAGGAGTGGCGCAACCATCCGCCCATGAACATGAAACGGCGGTTGATCCAGAAGCCAGCGCAGCCGGCGCCATCTTGGGCTATGAGCGCGCCTATCTCTTCGCTGGAGTCCGGTGGCATCACCTCGTCGGCATCGAGGATGAAAACCCATTCGTGACGGAAACTAATGTTCTCCAGCGCCCAGTTTTTCTTCTTTGGCCAAGTGCCGCTGAAGTTGAATTGATGCACTTCGGCGCCGGCGGCTAGCGCGATGGCGCAGGATTGGTCGGTGCTGTGGGAGTCGACCACGATCACCTCGTCCGCCCAAGTGACAGAGGCCAGGCAGCGAGGCAGATTAGACTCTTCGTTGCGAATGGGGATAAGGACGGAGACCGGGACTTTGTTCGGTTTCATGAAGTGGAGACGATTGACGGGTTCCGGAGATGGATTCGGTGGCCGCCGCGCGAGTTCGCGGCGCTTGGCGAGGTGTGGTAGGAGATAACGGAGGTCACTATCCACGGGGCGACGGCGGGTTCTTCCAAAACGGCACCGAAGGTGTTCAGGCGACCAGCGGAGGGGCGGCGGAAAGGGAAGCGGCGCGATGGCGGCGAAGTGTGACGATGGCACCCAGCGCCAGCACCGCCACGAGGGCGAAGGTGGAGGGCTCGGGCACGGGCATCGCTAGGAACTCCAGTTGAGTATCTGAAATCGCGGTCACCCCGTCGAAAACGAGGCCTACGTCGCCGTTCGCGGCCGCCATGTAATCAAAGGGGAGATGCCGGGTAAAAGCGGGGCCGGAAAACTCCCGGGGCAAAATTCTGGAGCCGATACCGGAGAATCCGTTGTTATCGAAATCGGTTTCGATGATCACGGACACCGAGGTGATGTAGTCCGTGGGCGAGATGGTGGAATCAAACACCACGCCCGGCGCTCCCACCGTGCGGATGTGGGCGCCCGCCGGTGAGAAACTGGAGCCAATCTCCGCGCCCTCGGAACCGTTCAAAGAGCCTGCCGAGGCTGTGCTCCGGGCGACATCGTCAAGTCGTTGGGCTTGGCCGCCGATCGTCGAAAATGCGAACCCGATAAGGGCCGCAAAGACGATCTTGGACGCGGATCGAGGTTTCATTGTGTATTGAGTTTTTGATTACAGGGGTCTGGTGCGTAACGGAATTTCCTCTTGGGCCAAGGTGCTTTTTCACGTCATGACACACAAGTGCGGTCCGGTGTCCTCCCCCCTGATCCCCGCATAAGGCATTCGCTTAGCGGAAAACCCAATTGTTTGCTAAAGAGGTGAATACGAGACATGCGAATCGATTCACGCGTGAGCAAGGCTGTCCGGGAGCGGTCTCGTGTACGCAAAATCGCCCGACCCCATCGGAGGTCGGGCGCAGCGCTTGGAAACGTTGGTTTTTAGTAACGGGAGGCGGGTATTGCGGGGGCCTCTTGGCCATCCGGGGTGGATGCTTCGCGCGCGGTGGTGATGTCTTCGGCGCCTGCATCGGTGAAGATGCGTTTAGCGTTGTCGATCTCGTCGGAGTTTTCGGTGTGGACCGAAATCAGCAGATTGCCCTCGCGGATTTTTCCCTCGTAGCGCTTGGCCTCGAGCTCGGGTATGCCGAGCCCGATCAGGCCGCCGGCAATGCCACCCATGGTCGCGCCCACGGCGGCACCGCTGAGTGCGGCGACGATGGGGCCGGCCGCGATGAAGGGACCCACGCCAGGGATGGCGAGGGCGCCGATGCCGGCAATCCAGCCGAGCGCGCCGCCGAGCACGCCTCCGGTGGTGGCACCAGTGACCGCGCCTTCGGGGGCTTTGGTGTTTTTCTCGTGCGCGAAATCGCGCGTGGTTTCTTTGTCGGGGAACAGCACGGAGATATCGTTGCTGGAAAAACCGGCGGTTTGCAGGTCGGCGACGATGCGCTCGGCCTGGACGCGGGTGGTGGCGATGGCGAAAACAGCTTTTTTAGACATGGGATTTTTAGTGTTGGATGTTGTGGGTGCGGACGGAAAACAGGTTAGCGGGAAACAACCTCGAGTTGGTTGGTGATGCGGGCGGCCCCGGCCGCGTCGGTGGCGATGCGGGTGACGACGCGTTTTTCTTCCTCGGTGCGCACCGGGCCGCGCAGGGTCACCTGCCCGTCACGGGAGATGATCTTGATGTTTTGCGCATTGATGGAGAGGCCATCGCGGTCGACCAGCGCGGCTCGGATACGGGCGGTGAGGTCGATGTCGGTGCGACTGTTGCCCTGATCGAGCGGGTCCAGGGTAGCGGAGTCACGATCCCGGACGTTGCGCTCGGTGTTGTCGGCGCGAGTGGTCGTGTCCATGGCGGCGCCGGATTTTTTGTAACTCTCATCTCTGACGCGGTCCTTCTGCATTTCTCCGCGCGAGATGGTGTCGCCGAGATAGGCGGAGTAGGCTGGCGCGTTGAAATCCGGACTTTCGCCCACGGTGTATCGCGGGGCGGCGGACAGACTCTCCCGGCTGGCGTCGAGTCGTAGGTCGTCGGAGCCGGCCTCCTGGCGTAATTCGCGCGAGGGAATGACGCTCAGTTGATCCCCCATGCCGAGAAAGCCTCCGGACGATATCACCACCGCGATCACTCGGCCGGAGCCGAGATCGACGATGATGTCCTCCACCTTGCCCAGCGACTCCTCCCTCATGTTTTTCACTGTGCGACCTATGAGCTTGGAAGCATGGCGGGGATCCTTCGCCATGGCTTGGTGCATCTCGCCTTTGTCCTTCCACGAGGCGGACGGGTTGGGGCCGGTTTTGTTCGTGTTTGGCTGGGCGTTGACAGGGAGGGTAAACAAGGCGGCGACCAAGGTGGCGCATGCGGATGTTCTGATGATCGAGAGACGAGTGGGTTTCATGGGTTTTGGTAGTTGAATTCTTGTTACACGTAGGGGAACCCTGATACAGACTTGCGCGTAGTGCCGCGGGTTCCGGATGGGTTCGTAAAACGCTGAGAAACAAGGGTATTACCGGGGTCATATCTGGTAATATTTCCGATGGGGAAAGCGGCGATTATCGCGCGTCGCAGCGGCTGATCCAAGCGGTTGATCGGGCGGAGGCGAGGTCCACGCGCGACACGCTTCTTCAGGCGCGCGCGGGCTGAACACCGGTGGGCGACTCGCCTATAAAGACTATCCCGGTCGGCCCCATGGCGAGGCGCTCCCCGGGGGGTTATCCTACCGCGTCTCCTTCAACGTTTGATTCGCCAAACCTCCGACTACAAGTCCCCGCCATGCTACGAAACGCAGAAACTCTTTATAACCTCGAACTCCGCGCCCGCGATGGGGTGATCGGAAAAGTGAAAGACTTCTACTTCGACGACCGCTACTGGACCGTTCGGTATGTGGTCGTCGAAACCGGCACTTGGCTTAACAGCCGCCGGGTGCTTATCGCCACTTCGGTGGTGGGTGAGGCCGACTGGTCGGGGACGATGCTCAATGTCGATCTCACCCAGGAGCAGGTGCGTCACAGTCCGGGCATCAACACGACCGAGCCGGTCTCGCGCGAGCAGGAGCTCGGATTGCATCAACACTACGGGTGGGCGGCATACTGGGCGGGCGCGGCTGATTCTGGCACGGGGTTTGGCTCGCCGGTAGGAGTCGCGGGGTATGGCGCGGGCGTGCCCTTCGCCACGGATGTCCCGGTGAACGTCGCCCCGTCCATCCGCACCGCGCCGGACGGTGATCCACGTTTGCGGAGCGGTCGCGCGGTCGCGGGTTACCACATCGATGCGCTGGACGGATCCATCGGTCATGTGGAGGACTACCTGATCGACGATCAGTCGTGGACGATATCCTACGTGATCATCGACACACGCAATTGGTTGCCGGGCGGCAAGGTGATTTTGACTCCTGCCTGGATAGACCGGGTGCGGTGGTCGGAATCGAGTGTCCACGTGCAACTCTCGTGCGAGCAGGTGAAGCATGCGCCGAAGTATGACCCCGGCGCGCCGGTCTCGGACGACTACGCGGGCAGCCTGCATGGCCATTATGGAGCACCGCCGCCACGACCTTAGCGTCGGGGGCGCGTAAACAATTTTGCGCGGGAAATGGCCTGGGCGTTTCCCGCTGTGCTCTGAAATACTCAAAAGCTGCGCGGCTTTGCCGAGTTCAGTTGTCTTCGAGCTTTACGTTTCGAGCGCGTAGAAAAGGAACAAGTTCATCGACCCCGAAATCGGCCAGGATTTTGCCGTGCCAATCGAGCGTGGGGGCTTTGGTCTGACCGGATTTTTTCTCCATTTCCAATCTGGAAATGGAATCTTGGCTCACGTCCAGGCGGCGGTAGGGGATACCGTGTTCGTCCAAGAAACCCACGACTTCCTGGCACCACGGGCAGGCGGGTTTAACGTATAGCAAAGGTAGGTCGTTCATGGAGATGGGCGTCGAAATAGGATCGGGTGAAAGGGGGCTCAGGGATGGCGCCGCTCTTCGTGGCGCGCGGCAAGCATTTGGTCGTGTTGAGCTTCTTCGACACCTTCGAGGACGAGGCGCTCGGCGACCACTTGATCGTCCGGTTCATTAAGCATCGGCGTCTGTGAGCCCGTCTCGGTAACCGGTTCGCCGGGATCGCGGGTCAGGTGAGCGGAGGGTTCGGCGTCCTGGAGGGTGGGAACGGGGATCAGTTCACCGTTTAACTCGGACCGGCCGAGTTCACGGTCCGCGTCGGTGACTTGGCTGGCGGGACGACCGTCTATCAGGGCGAGTTCTCGAGCGCGAGCCTCGATGGATTCAACGGTTACTCCATCGGCGCGTTGCCCGTGGCGCAGGATGCGCCCGGAAGGGGTCGGAGAGGGTTTATTCATGGCGGTCGGGGGTGGAGGTTGACGAATCGCCCGGTGGAGGCGGAGAACCATGTAGCAAGATAGCGGCGCGACCGGGTGCGACCAAATCGGGCTGCGGCCTCCACTGTCGCTGGGGGCGCGGCCTGTGGGCGCTTTCAGTAGCGCTGACGCCCGGCGCTTCCGCTACCGGCGGGGATACAACATGACGTAGGTGCGGAGCGAGGGCGGGCGGCGTCACCGCTCCAGCGCTTTCAGCGCGGGGAGCTTCTGCTTCAACGTGAGGACGGGGGCGAAGAGATCCCCGTGTTTTTTGACGCGCCGTAGCACAGCGGAAGAATCGAAGATGAGGGCGGCCGCGTTTTTCTTTTTCACGGCGGCGGTGATCTCCGGCCACGTGACCGGGGTGGAGACGGTGGGGTGGTCTTTGGCGCGCAGGGAATAGACGTTCACCGTGGTTTTGTGCGCGTCGTTCTGGCTCCAATCCACGAGCACCTTGCCGGGGCGCAGGGATTTTTTCATGTCCGACACCACGGCCCCCGGCCACTCGCGGGCGAACAACGTGGCGACCGCGTGCGCGAAGGCCTTGGTCCTCGCGTAGGTCACCGGGGTGTTTAGCGGAACATAGACTTGCAGGCCTTTCGAGCCCGAGGTCTTGGCGAAACTTTCCAGGCCGAGTGCGTCGAAGAGTTCCTTTAACCGCAGGCCGATCGCGGCGCAGGACAACACGTCGGCCGGTTCGCCGGGATCGAGGTCGAAGGCCAGCGCGGTGGGCCGGGCGAGGGCGGGCGCGCGGTGCTGGAAGGTGTGCAGCTCGAGGTCGGCGAGGTTGGCGGCCCAGACGAGGGCGGGCAGATCGTTCATCACGCAGTAGTGAATGGCGCTCCCGTCGGATTTGGGAACGGCGGTGGTGCGCACCCAGCGAGGGCGATGGGCGGGGCACTGTTTTTCGTAGAAGAAAAAACCCTCCACCCCGTCGGGGTAGCGTTTGAGCGTGATGGGACGGTTCCGCAGATGCGGCAGCAGGTGCTCCGAGATCTTGATGTAATAGTCGATGACGTCGCCCTTGGTGAATCCGGTTTTCGGATACATAATTTTGCCGAGGTTCGACACCTCCACGGGGGTGCCGTCGACGTCGAGCTGAGTCTTGGCCGAGGCGGGCATGGATCAGGCGGCACGCTCGCGAACCACGGCGGAGGCTTTTTTGTCTTCGCGCAGGCCCAGAAAGACCGGCTGGCGCAGGCGGTTGTCTCGCGTCCACTCGGCGAAACGGAGCTGGCACACCAGGACGGGGCGCACCCAGTGGCATCGTTTCATCACCGCCGCCGTCATGGCCTCGCCGTAGCGGGCGCTCCGCTTGACCGGCAGGTTGGCAAAGGGGCACGCGTCCTGGAGCATCGGAGCGAAGCGGGCGTGCAGATCGCCTAGCAGTTTTTGGTCAAAACCGGTGCCGACTTTGCCCACGAAAACGAGATCCCTGCCCTCGCGAACCCCGACAAGGAGGGCGCCGAAATGGGAGCGGCTGCCGGCGGGCGGGGTGTAACCACCGATGATGAATTCCTGCTCCTGGTGGAGCTTCAGCTTTATCCAAGCGCCGCCGCGGCGTCCGATTTCGTATCGCGAGTCGAGCTGCTTGCCGATCAGTCCCTCCAGGCCGGCGCGACGAGCGTGCTGGAGCAAGGCCTCCGCATCGGTTCCCAAGGTGGCGGAAAATCGGATAAGCCCCGCGCCTTGAGGTTTAAGCAATTTCTCCAAGCGCGCCTTTCGCTCGGTGAGCGGAAGATCGAGCAGGTTTTTGCCGTCGAGGTGCAGCAGGTCGAAAACGTAGTAATAAAGCGGCGGGCGCTCTTCGCCGATTTCGGCGGCTTGGAGGAGCTGAAACGAGGAGCGGCCGGTCGGATCGAGTGCGACAAGCTCGCCGTCGAGGATGGCCGCGCGGGTGGCTAGAGCGGCTAGGGCCTCGACGACTTCGGGGAATTTATCGCCAAGATTCTTCTGATTGCGCGAGAAGAGCCGAACCCCGGACGCATCCTTCACCGCGAGGGCGCGGTAGCCGTCGAACTTTATCTCATAACCCCACTCGCCGGGCGGGGGCTCCGTGACGAGGCGGGCCATCATCGGCTCCACGAAAGCGAGCGAAGGCGCGACCGCGGGTTTGGTTTTTTTCGTCTTGGCGGCGGGCGCGGCTCCTCCGGCGGAGATCGCCTTCATCGAGCGGCCGGAAGTGGCGGAAGCATCGTCCCGCCGCGCGGAAATCGGTTCCAAGTCCTCCCCGCCCCGGATCACCAGCCATTGATTCTCCTCGGTGGAGCGCAGCCGGACCAGATGCCATGCGCCGCGTAGTTTTTTCCCATGCAGGGTGAAATGTAGTTTTCCTTTCGCGAGATCTTCGGCGGGAGAGGCGGTGTCGGCTATATAAGTGCCGGTGTCCCAAACCATCACGGTGCCGCCTCCGTATTCGCCCTTGGGTATGGTGCCCTCGAAGTCGATATAGGAGACGGGATGGTCCTCCACATGGACGGCGAGGCGTTTTTCGCCGTGCTTCAGCGGCATGCCCTTGGGCACGGCCCAGGATTTTAGCGCGCCATCCAGCTCGAGCCGAAGGTCAAAATGGAGCCGCGTGGCCGCGTGTTTTTGCACCACGAACCGTGGCGCGGCGGGCTTGGCGCGGGCGCGGCGGGCGGGGGCGGGCGTGGCGGGGGGCTCGGCGGTTTTTTTGAAATCGCGCTTTCGGGCGTACACTTCGAGCGACATGGCAAACGTTTACGCGGAGGCTCAGGCCGCCTTCCGTTTTGGCGCGCCCGAGGTCTTTGATTTTACGGCTGCCTTAGGCGCGATCTTTGCCTTTTTGGCGGCGGGGGCGGCGGCCTTTTTTTCGCTTTCGGCCAGGCTTTGTTTCAATACCGCGACGAGGTCGATAACGTTGGAGGGGGCCTTCTTCCGGGCGGGTCGGGTGGGCTCGTCGTCGCCCTGGTGCTTAACTTTCTCTTCGATGAGTTTTTCCATATCCTCCTTGTATCTATCTTCATATTCCTCGGGCCGCCAAGGCGCCGTCATGTTGTCGATCAGGGCGCGCGCCATCTTCATTTCCTCCCGGCCCGGCGCGACGTTGGCGGGGAGTTTATACTCCTCGGCGGGACGCAGATCCGCGGGGTAGTGCATGAGCTCGAGGATGAGGCCGTCGTTCTGGGGTTTGATCGCGGCGAGATGACGGCGCGTTTTTATAACAACCTCGGCGATGCCGATCTTGCCGCCCGCGACAAGCGCCTCGCGCAGGAGCGAGTAAGCTTTGGCTCCGGTTTTTACCGGCTCCATGTAGTAAGGTTTGTTGAAAAGCAGGGGGCTCACCTCCTCCAGTTTTACAAAGCGCATGATGTCGACGGTTTGCGTGGCCTCAATATCGATCCGGGCGAAATCATCGTCTTTCAGCACCACGTAGCGGCCTTTTTCATATTCGTAGCCCTTCACGATTTGATCCCACGGCACCTCCTTGCCGTCGGCCTCGGCCACCCGTTTGTAGCTGATGCGGCTGTGATCGGAGGCGCGCAGCATATGGAAAGACAACTCCTCCCGCTTCAAGGCGGGGAAAAGGGAGACGGGGATATTGACCAGGCCAAAGCTGATCGCGCCTTTCCAGATGGCTCTCATGGTATTAGGCAGGGCGGCGATCCGCGGCGTTTAAGAGGTGCGTCATAATGAAGTATACACTATATCATAAAGGACGCGCGCCCATCGGGCCAGGGGCGGCGAAATGCATCGGGATGTCGCCTGTTATGCGCGTTTCCCTTTCCGATATACGATGGCGATACGAAGGGCGCGGCGAACACGCGCAGAAAGTCATAGGGTTACGGTAATTTTACCGAGTAAAAATTCGACAAAGCCCCATTTGTTACTCGGCGCGTCATCCGATGTTTTCCGGTGCTTCGATCCCGTAGTGTATTAGTTCCGGGCGATCAATGCCCGGTCCCAAAAAGCCCTATGTCTAAACGTATCCTTATCACTGGCGGAGCCGGTTTCATCGGCTCACATCTGGCGGACGAGCTTTTGCAGCGCGGTCACCGGGTGCGGGTCTTGGACGCATTGGTGGACCAAGTCCATGGCGACGGCGGCGAGCGCCCCGCCTACCTGGATCCGGAGGTGGATTTCCGGGTGGGCGACATGTTGAATCCCTCCTCGGTGCGCAAGGCCCTGGAGGACGTGGATGCGGTGTACCACTTCGCCGCGATGGTCGGGGCGGGCCCGAGCATGTATCAGATCTGCGACTACACGTCGGTGAACAACGAGGGCACCGCCGTCCTGCTGGAGGAACTCGCCCGGCGCCCGGTGGGGCGGTTGGTGGTGGGGTCCAGCATGAGCATTTATGGCGAGGGCATGTATCGTTCGCCAGAGGGTGTGTTGGTGCATGGCGAGCAGCGGCCGGTGGAGCAGCTCCAGGCGCACGAGTGGGAATTGCGTGGCTGCGGCGGCCGCATCCTCACGCCCGTGCCCACGCCCGAGTCCAAGACACCCGACCTCGCCTCGGTCTATGCGCTTTCCAAATTCGACCAGGAGCGACTCTGCCTCATCGTCGGTCCGACCTACGGCATACCGACGGTGGCGTTAAGGTTTTTCAACGTTTACGGCCCGCGCCAGGCGCTCTGCAACCGCGGGGCCAGCGTGCTCACCGTGTTCGCGATCCGATATCTTGACCAATTGCCGCCGTTGATTTTCGAGGATGGGGAACAGCGTCGGGATTTCGTCAATGTCCACGACGTCGCCCGCGCCTGCGCCGATGCCCTCACCGCTCCGGACGCCCCGGGGCGGGTGCTCAATATCGCGAGCGGCCGGCACCTCTCGATCAACGAGGTGGCGCATCGTCTGGGCCGCACCCTTGGCTGCTCGCACATTCAGCCGGAAGTGACGCAACGCTACCGCGCGGGAGATGTCCGGCACTGCTTCGCCGATATCACGCTCGCGCGTGACGTGCTCAAATTTACGCCGCGGATCACACTTGAGCAGGGTTTGGAGGAGATCGCGGAATGGCTGGAGGAACGCCAGGCGACGACTCGCGGGGGAGGGGCGACCCGCGAGTTGGCGGAGCGCTTGTCGGTCGCGGCGCGTTGAGGCGAGGCGAGCACGCCGCGTCCTGCGTATTGAAAAAGTGGATGCACCGGTCGCGCATGGGGGCTCGGACCGATGTTGATTTGGGGGGATTGGCCGGCGGCCGCGTATTGCGCGCGGGCTTGAAAAAGAGTGGGCTTTACCCGTGCGCTTCAAGCGTTTCGCAAACCTATAACTCAAAAACCAACCATGAAAACCCCCACCCTGTTAGTTAGTTTGCTGGCCCTGGCGACCTCGCCGGAATTGTCGGCCCAATCCGCCACCACCCCGGGCTATCCGGACCCGGGCGACCCCGTCGCGCAGTCCGCCACTCCTCGCTACGACAACCGTTCCGATACCCGTAGTGGTACCACCACGACCGAGCGCTACGGCGACTGGCGGGCCTCGTTCGAGGGTCCGCGCGCCGGCGACCGCGAGTTCATCCTCACGGGCAGCGGACTCAGCAACAAGGATATGGATGATTCTTCGGGCGGCATCGGCGCCTCCCTGGGATTCTACTTGAACGACACGCTGGAATTGGTCGTCCGCCAGTCGGTGAATTACGCCAACTCCAATGATGACGACGCCAACTGGTTCGCCTCAACCCGCGTGGCCTTGGATCAGCATATCTTTGTGTCCGGTCGGTTCCTGCCCTTCGTCGGCGTGAACTTCGGCGGAGTGTATGGCGAAGACGTGGAGGAGACCTTCGTGGCCGGCATCGAAGGTGGCTTAAAATTCTACGTGCTGCCGCAGACCTTTCTCTTCGGCATGATGGATTATGCTTGGGCCTTTGATGATTCCGACGACGCCGAGGATAACTTCAGTGACGGCGGCTTCACCTGGACGGTCGGTGTGGGTTTCAACTTCTAAAATCAACCCAACGCCGGAGGGAACCGACGTGCGAACACGGCGGCTCTCGCCATCAAAACCTGAGGGACTGCACGGCTAGCCTAGGCGAGGCGTGCAGTCCCGTTTTTGTACGATGAGGACTCATTGTAGATTTGAATGACGGTATTTACCGAGCGCTACGGCATGTGGTGGCGCTGCCTGGCCGGTGCCCTACTCCTGCTGGGTTAGCTGTGTTGGGTGGCTTCGCGGGTGTCGGAAGGGGGCATGGATAAGTAACCGTGAGTAAAATAATTGCGAGATAGCGGATCATTTTTGGCGCCTCATCCTGTGGCGCATGACAACGCAAATTCATGTCGTTTTTACTTTTATCTGGTGGCTTAGAGTTCCCTTGCTGTGAGTTGAGGTCCAATTACGAAGCCGCCACGATGATGCGGTCGCGGCACCATGAAAAAACTGAATATACTTCTTGCCGATGATCACGCGGTGGTGCGCGAGGGTCTTAAGCGTCTGATCGAGTCGGAGTCGGACATGGAGGTGGTGGGCGAAGCGGAGGACGGTGAGAAAACACTGGCCGCGATTATGGCGCACGCGCCCGACGTGGTGGTGCTTGATATCTCCATGCCCGGATTAAATGGCATCGAGGTGGCGCATCGTCTGCGCGAGGCGTGCCCGCAGGTCCGGGTGCTGGTTTTGACGATGCACGAGGACAAAAGCTATTCGCGCGAACTCTTGGACGCAGGCGTGCTTGGGTATTTGCTAAAACGGGCGGCGGCCACCGGCCTCATCCCGGCCATCCGGACGGTGGCGGCGGGAGGATTGAGCGTGGACGCCGACATCACGCGGCAGCTCGTGGATACGATGCTGAACCATTCGGATAGGAACGGCATGGAACGTCTGAGTGAGCGGGAACTCGCGGTCCTGCAATTTATAGCACAAGGATTTAGCAATAAAGAGGTTGCGTCAAAACTGAAGTTGAGCGTGAAAACGATCGAAACCTACAAGGCGCGCTCCATGGACAAGTTGCGGCTGCGCAGCCGGGTTGATATCGTCCGACATGCGATTCAGCATGGCTGGCTGCAGAGTAACTAATTATGAGCAGGAACGTTGCGAAAGGAGAATCCCCCCCGTTATCCTTCCGGATTTTCTGACATATTGGCCTCACCTTTGGATTGCTCGGTAGGTAATTACCTCCAAGCATCGAAAAAAAATGCCTACGTATCCCAAACTCGTCCTGTTAGTTGATGATGGACCCAACGAACGGATCCTCTTCGAGATGGCGGGCAAGAAAGCGGGGGTGACCTACGAACTACGCCATGCGATAGATGGGGTGGAGGCAGTGGACTACCTAAAGGGGGAAGGGCAGTATGGCGACCGTGCGAAGTATCCGTTTCCCGATCTGGTAATTCTGGATGTGAATATGCCGCGCATGACGGGTTTTGAGGTGTTGGCCTGGATCCGCGGACATCCTGATCTCCGTCAATTGACGGTGATCATGTGGACTTCGTCCTCGCATGAAGAGGATGTGCGCCGGGCGTATGGACTCTTGGCCAACTCCTATCTGGTGAAGCCGTTGAGTCTGGTGGTGCTCGTGGATATGGTGCGCATGATCGACACCTATTGGCTCAAGCTGAACCTTCTGCCGCGTGTGCTCACACCTGACACCCTGCGGGCCAAGCCGTGATCTCAGGGCCGGCTTGCGACGGCCACGTTCTTACTTACGAGGGCCCAGACGGGGCGGGTTAACTCGCCCATCACCCGCTGGCTGGGTTTAGCGGCACCCGCCCGAAGATGGTGGTTCCCCGGCCCGGGGCGGACTCGATGACGAGTTCGCCGTCCAGCAGGCTGGCGCGTTCTTTCATCCCGCGCAGTCCCAGGCGACCGTTGTAGCCGTGCGCCTGCAAGGCGTCGGGATCGAAGCCGCTGCCATCGTCCTCGATGATGATATGGGCCGAGGCGGGGCGTCGTTCGAGGAGGATGCTCACCTGGGTGGCGCGGGCGTGTTTCAGAACGTTATTAAGCGCCTCGCAGGCAATGCGGTAGAGCATGGTCTCGATGTGGCGGGGCAGGCGCGCGTGGTCCAGGCCCTGACTGTGGAGGCATACTTTTACCTTGGCGCGTTCCGACCATTTCTCGGCGTAGTTGCCGAGGGCGAGCAGCAGACCAAGATCATCAAGCGCGGTGGGGCGGAGCTGGAGCGCCAGTTCATGGGTCTCGCGCCCGACCGTCTCGGCGGTCTCGAGCAGGGTGCGGAGCGAGTCGACGTGATCGGTATCGGGAATAGCCAGGCGCAGCGATTTCAGGCCGAGGATAAGCGCGGTGAGGTGTTGGCCCATCTGATCGTGCAACTCGCGCGAGACGTGGCCTCGCTCGGCTTCTTGGGCGCACGCCAAGCGGCGCAGCAGATCCTGGCGGTCCTGTTGTGCACGTTTGCGCTCCAAAATCTCCTCGCGCAGGGCTTGGTTGGCGTGGTCGAGCTCCGCGGTGCGCCGCTGGACGCTCCGCGCCAGGTTTTCGTGTGCGTGGCGGAGTTCCTCCTCGGCGTGCTTGCGGGCGGTGACGTCGATAAACGTGAGCACCACGCCGTCGTCGCGGTTTTCCAAGGTGCGGTAGGGGATGAAGCGGGCGAGGAACCAACGACCTGCGAGGCCGCGCACCTCGCGCTCGATGGGGATGTGGTCGAGCAGGACCTGGGCGGCGTTGATCGCGAGGGTGTTGGGCTCCAGTCGATGGCTCAGATCGGCGAGGGGGCGTCCCGTTTCGGAGGCGATGAGGTGAAAGAGGGACCGGGCGGGCGGGGTGTGGCGTTTGATGCGCAGCTCCCGGTCAAGGAAGAGGGTGGCGATGTCACTCGCGTCCATGAGGTTTTGCAGCTCGCGGTTGGCGCGGGCCAGCTCCTCCACCCGGTTCGTCAATTCGGCGTTCAGGGTGCGGCTGGGCGAGCGGACGAGGGCGGCACCCGGATTCGTGTCGTCGATAGCATCGGCAGGCAGGGGCATGCGGGGAGTGAGCGGAAGAAAAACGCCCGGTTCAAACGGCATATCACGGGTGAGCCGGAGTTGTTTTGGCGCCGGTGCAATTTGCACCGTTTACCCTAGGTTGGTTGCAGGTCGCACCCATGCACGGGGCGGGAATCGATAGGCGACGGGACGTAGATAGGCTTTATCCATATAAAGGGGAGGTGTTTATCGGAGCCCTTCCCCCGGTGGCATCCACGCTGCAGGAGCGGCGAGGCGGGCGCGGTCCCCGGTCCGGATCACCTACCCTAACCTCTACCCACCAACCTCTATGAACACATTGAGCCTTAAAGGAAACTGGAACATCGCGAAGGGTAAGCTGAGGCAGAAATACGCGACGTTGACGGACGACGATTTGAACTACGTCGAAGGCAAGGAGGAGGAGCTCTACGGCCGTATCCAAAAGCGCACCGGCGAGAGCAGGGAGACGGTCGAGCGTTTCCTTACCGAGGATCGGAAACTCAAGGCGCACGCCTAAGGGACCCCCACCATGCTCCGCAATGGCTTCCTCTTTGTCCCTTTGGCTCTCATCTCCGCCGTATTGGGCTTTGGCCTTTTCGATGGACTAGCCGCCTTCATCGCGAAGGTCGGATGCGCGCTTTTTGTTTCGTTGTTTTTGCTCGCCCTCACCCAGGAGCGACGCACTTCGGGCGCGGATGCGCGTCCGCCCAGCCAGCCTGTTAACCAATAATCAAAACCCACCATGTCTAAAATCGAAACCCTGCACGAATTGTTTATCGAGGAAATCAAGGATCTCTACAGTGCCGAGACCCAACTCACCAAGGCCCTGCCCAAGATGGCGAAGGCGGCCAACGACCCGGATTTGAAGGCCGGCTTTGAGGAGCATCTCGAGCAAACCCAGGAGCACATCGTGCGTCTGGAGCGTATCGCCGAGCTTCTGGAGTTCTCCCCCAAGGGCAAAAAGTGCCTCGCCATGGAAGGCCTCGTGGCCGAGGGCGCGGAAACCATCTCCGAGGATGCCGCGCCCAGCGTCAAAGACGCCGCGCTCATCTGCGCCGCCCAGAAGGTCGAGCACTACGAGATCGCCGGCTACGGCACGCTGCGCGCCTTTGCCGAGCTGCTCGGCTATGAAGAGGTGCGCGAGCTGCTCGAGCAGACGCTCGAGGAGGAGAAGGCCACCGACGAGAAGCTCACCGATCTCGCCACCAACATCAACATGGAGGCCGAGCAGGGCACGGAAAGCGACGACTGATCGGTTCGCCCTCTAAAACCCGCCGCATCGGACCCCTCGGCGCCGTTCGCCTCGCGCGACCGGCGCTTGTTTTTTCAAAACCCTCCGCACCCGTCCCCATGAGCATCCCTTCCATCACACCCCCCATCCCCGCCTCCCCCGCTCCCCGGCAGTCGAGCGAGAGCACGTATTTGGCCATCCAATACGATCCGGAGAGCGCCAGCCCGATCTATTTCGTGGTCGCCGCGCCCGACGAGAAGCGGGCGCGGGAGATCGCCCGCGCGGCCGTCGGCGTCGGTCATCTGCTGGTCGATCTTTTGACCGCGGCGAAGCTGAGCGCACTGTTGGACCGCACGCTCACCCACCCCCCGGATTACTCCTGAGCGCGACGCGTCTGCCCGATGGGCGCGGCGGGAAAATCCGTCGGCGCGCCAAAGAGATCCAGTTGCACTCCGCCTGGCCGGCGGAAGTGCTCCACGCTGAGCGGCGGCGGACGCTCCGCGAGGCCGGCGCGCCTCGCGGCGATGCGGAAAAGATTTTCGAGGTGATCGGCCCACACGCCTTCGCCGCGGAAACGTTTGCCCCAGTCGGAAACGTTGAGTTCGCCGCCGCGCAGCTCGCGCACGCGCGCGAGGACGCGGGCTTTTTTCCCCGGCGCGTGCACGTCCAGCCAATCGATAAAAACGTCCTTCACCGTGTGCGGCAGGCGCAGGGCGATGTACCCCGCCGAGGACGCTCCGGCGGCGGCTGCGGCCTGGAGGATGGCGGGCAGCTCGTGTTCGGTCAGGCCGGGGATGACGGGCGCGATCATCACTCCTGTCGGCACCCCGGCCTCGGCCAGGTCGCGCAGCGTGCGCAGACGGTGCTCGGGCCGGGCCGCGCGCGGCTCGAGCGCGCCGGCCAGGCCGGCGTCGAGCGTGGTGAGCGTCAGGTGTACGGAGACGCACGCGACGCGCGCCAGTTCCGTCAATAGATCGAGATCGCGCGCCACGAGGGCGGATTTGGTGATGATGCCCACGGGATTTCTGAACTCGGCGAGTACCTCCAGGCAGCCGCGCGTGAGACGGAAACGGCGCTCGGCGGGTTGATAACAATCCGTGGCACCGCTGAGCGCGATGGGCTGCGGTCGCCACCCGGGCGCGGACAGTTCGCGGCGCAGCAGGGCGGGCGCGTCGCGCTTCACCAGGATGCGCGTCTCGAATTCGAGGCCGCCGTTCCAGCCGAGGTAGTCGTGGTAGGCGCGGGCGTAGCAGTAGGCGCAGCCGTGTTCACAGCCGCGATAGGGATTGATGCCGTAGGCGAAACCGAGGTCGGGGCTGTCGTTGTGCGAGAGGATCGTCTGGGAGTGGTCGTCGAAAAACTGCGTGTGTGCCGAGGGCGGAGTCTCGCCGTCGGCGGCGGACGAGGACACGCCTTCGGCATCGGGATCGGGGGCGAGGCGCACGCGCTCGAAACGGTTGGGCGGGTTGAGGCCCGTGCCACGGCCGGGCGGTGGGGGTGAGGACGACATGGATGGCTCGCCACCGTGGCACGCGGGGAGCCCTCTGGCGAACTCGGCGGGGTGGGGTGGGTTACCGGGTTGAGGCGGCGGAGAAACACCCTCGCGCCGTCGAGCGCGCGTCCGGATGGGGCGCGCGGCCCCGTCGTGGCATGATGCCGGTATGCGTGTCCCCGCCGAATCACTGGAAAACAAAATCGCCCTCGTCACCGGCGCCGGATCCGGCATCGGCAAGGCGACCGCCAAACTGCTCGCCTATGCTGGAGCGCGCGTCGCGCTGGTCGCGCGCACCGAATCGGATTTGCAGGAGGTGTGCGACGAGATCGAGCGCGGGGGCGGGCGGGCGCTGGTTTGCCGGGGGTAGGCCTCGATCCCCCCCGGGGGCGTGTAGTACTTGGCAAATATAAACTCGACCTGGGGCGGTTTGCATCTCGTCGTGGCCAACGCCGGGGTGAATGGTTTGTGGGCGCCGCTGGAGCAGATCACGCCGGAGGAGTGGGATCGCACGATCACGATCAATCTGCGCGGCACTTACCTCACGTTGCGCGCGGCGTTGCCCTTGCTGAAGATTTCGGGCGGTTCGGTGGTGGTCGTGTCGTCGGTGAACGGCACGCGTATGTTCAGCAACACCGGCGCGAGCGCCTACGCCACCTCGAAGGCCGCCCAGGTCGCGTTCGCGCGCATGATGGCGCTGGAACTCGCGCCGAGCCGCGTGCGGGTCAACTGCGTGTGCCCCGGTGCGATCCATACCGAGATCGGCGACAACACCGAGCACCGCGATCTGGACAAGATTCGCGTGCCGATCAAGTTCCCCCGAGGCAAGGTGCCGCTCACCGGCGGCGAACCCGGCGCGTCGGGGCAGGTGGCGGAGGCGATATGGTTTCTGCTTAGCGACGCGGCCAGCCACGTCACCGGCACCGAGATCTTCGTCGATGGCGCGCAGTCCCTCCTACAAGGCTGACCATGCTCCTCTCCGATCCCGCCACCACGCCGGCCTGGGCCGCGCTGCACAGTTTATCGGACGCTCCGTCTCTGGATCGCGAGATGGCGACCGGCGTTTGTGTGGTCGGGGCCGGCGTGGCCGGGCTTACCACCGCGCTCCTGCTCACGTTGGAGGGCGTCAAAGTCGTGGTGCTCGACGCCGGGCAGCCGGGCGGGGGCGAGAGCGCCCGCACCACCGCCCACCTCGCCAACGCGATAGATGATCGTTACTTCAACATCGCCCGCTGGCACGGCCGCGAGGGCGCCATTCTGGCGGCGCGGAGCCACGGCGCCGCCATCGACAGGATCGAGCGCTTCGTCGAGGAACTCGGCCTGAGCTGCGACTACCGGCGGCTCGACGGCTATCTCTTCCCCGCGCGAGAGGACGAGGATGACAACCTCGACGAGGAGCTGAAGGCGGCGCATGCGGCCGGGCTGCTCGACACCGAGTTGTGCGCATGGCCGGGCGCGACCGGGCCGCGTTGCCTGTGTTTCCGCCGGCAGGCGCAAATCTCGCCCTGGCCGTACCTGCGCGGCCTCGCGGACGAGATAATCCGCCGCGGCGGCCGCATCTACGGCGGCACCCGCGTGGCCGGGATCGACGAGGGACCCGAGGTCGTCATCCACACCGAGAATGGCCACCAGGTGCGCGCCGAAGCGGTGGTGGTGTCGACCAATTCGCCCATCAACGACCGCTTCGCGCTCCACACCAAGATGGCGCCTTATCGCACCTACGTCGTCGCGTTGCCGGTGGCGGCGGGCGCGGTGCCGCCGGGCCTCTATTGGGACACCGCAGACCCCTATCACTACGCGCGCCTCGCGCCCACCGCCGACCCGTCGAACGAGCTGCTCATCGTCGGCGGCGAAGATCACAAAACCGGTCAGGACGAGGACGGGGCGGAGGCGCGTTTCGCGCGGCTCGTCGCCTGGGCGCGCGAGCGCTTTCCAGCGGTGGGCGCGGGCGCTCCCCTCCACTGCTGGTCGGGCCAGGTGCTGGAGACGATCGACGGGCTGGGCTTTCTCGGGCGCGATCCCGGCACTCATGACAACACCTACGTCGCCACCGGTGATTCCGGCATGGGCATGACGCATGGCACCATCGCGGGCATGATCATCACCGACCTGATCCGCGGCCGTTCCAACCCTTGGAGCAAGCTCTACGATCCGGGGCGCGTGACCTTGTCCGCCGCGATCACGTTTGCGCAGGAAAACATTAACGTCGCGCGCCAGTACCTGAACTGGGCCCGACCGCATGCCAGGGAAGACGCGGCCGCGCTCGCGCCCGGCGCCGGTTGCGTGGTGCAGCGCGGTTTGCACAAGGTCGCGCTGCACCGCGACGCGGCCGGCGCGCTGCACGAGCGCTCGGCGGTGTGCCCGCACCTCGGGTGCATCGTGGCGTGGAACGCGGTCGAGCACAGTTGGGATTGCCCGTGCCACGGCTCGCGTTTCGCGGCGACCGGCGAGGTCGTCAGCGGACCGGCGACGAGCGCGCTGGAGTCGGCGGCGGATTGATCGGCGATTTATCGGCGAGTTTCCCGGCCGCGCCCGCGGAGGGCGTGGTTGAGGAGCCACCGACTCGCACCGGCGGCTACGTCGTGGCGGCGACGTCCATGCGCTCGGTCAGTACGCTCACGGTGAGTCCGAGCAGCTTCGCGGTTTCGCCCCGATAACGACCGGTGATGGGCATGACGCCGCGGGGGTGGTTGCTCACGCCGGTGACGATGTGGTTGGCGGTGGTGGCCCGGCCCGAGGTGGGGTCGAAGCCGCGCCAGCCATGGCGCGGCAGGTAGGCCTCGACCCAGGCGTGGGTGGAGGCGTTGCCCGCTTGCGAGGCGGCGCATTCGAGGTAGCCGGTGACGAAGCGCATGGCGAAGCCCAGCTCCCGGCCGGCCTCGAGGAAAAGCGCCGCCATGTCGCGACACGACCCCGTGCGCAACGCGAGGGTCTGCGCGGGGGTGAAGACGCCTTTTTCGTCGCGCCGCGCGTAGCCGATCTCGGTGCGGATGCGTTGGCAGAGGTGCTCCAGGGCGTGCAATGCGGAGCGGGGCGGCGGGGCTTCGCCGGCGATGAGCCAGGTTTTGACCACCTGGCGGTCCTCTGGAAAAACGCGCGCGCGGTAGGCCTCGGCCACGCTCAACTCCAGGGGGTCGTAGATCACGGGCCAGTCGGGCGCGGGCGTGTCGCCGGACGAGGGGTCGGCGAGGGTGCGCCAGAGGATGGCTTCGCTGACGATGCTGAGTCGCGGGGCGGCTTCCACGAAGTCGGTGACGGATGCGACCGAGTTGCCAAAAATGTCCCGATGCCACGTGATGCGCGCGGCAGGCTGGATGCGCAGCGTGAAATCATCGACGCGCACGTCGTGCCCTTCGCGCGGGCGCAGTACCAGCCGGTGCGGGCCGGGCCACACGGCCTCGGAGTAGTCGTAAGTGGTGGAGTGGACGAGGTGCAGCCAGCTCATGGTTTTCAGGGGGCGGTGGTCGCGAATCACCGGGAGTCGCGGTGGACCGCCCGTGATTCAGGGGCCGTGCGGCGGCCAAGGTGCCCGCGGGCGTAAAGTCTCATGTGAACGCGCGTGGACCGGCACTGCGGGGAGGTGTTCTCCTTGTCCTCGTATCAGGGCGAGCGCGGCGCTGTGCGGATTTACAGACGGGGGGGGAACACCCATGTGGGTTCGGGAATCGAGCCCGATGGCCGCGGCCAGCGAATCGCGTTATTAGATTTCGATGCAATCCCCTCGCCCCCTCCAATCAGCCCCAAGCTCACCCGTGGCCGCGACCGAGCACGCGCAGCCGCCGCGGCAAGACATCTCCAAACGTGCTCGCGAGCTGTGGCAGAAGTACGGATGCCCCTCGGGCCGCGATGAAGAAATCTGGCTGGAGGCCGAGCGCCTGCTCCGGGGTGTGGCGAGCGAGGCGCCCCGCGCGGAGGAGATGCCAGCGGTCACGCCGCCCAGCCCGGAGCCTGAGCGCCCGACATCCGGTTCCGCCGTCTCTCGGGGTGGTGCGCGTGCGCTTGGTCGAGCGGAAGATACCATTCAGTCGGAACCAGCGGCGGCGCGCACGGCGCGTTCCGGCGCGGATTCCTCCGTGCGGCGGCAGGGACGCTCGAAGCGCTAAAATCCGTCTTGTGGCGTGCAAGATTTCGGCGATACCCCGGCCCGAAGGCGGCTCGCGCAGACACTTTCTATACAATTACGGTTACAGCTCCCACGTATGGACCGGTAAATCCCCGATGGGGGATTAGCTGACAACCTTACGCCGAGTGTTTTCTTGGCTGCATTACCCCGGCATGCGTTCGTTTTTGAATTCGCTATCACCCTCGAGGGAGCGCACCCCCCGGTCGCGTTTGATGGTGGTGTGCGCCTCCTTGGCGGCGACCTTGGCGTTGCGATACCTTTTGGGCCCGGTGCTGGGGGACCGCGCACCCTACGAGATGCTGTTGGTGGCGGTAATGGTCAGCGCGTGGATCGGTGGCTACCGCGCGGGCATGTGCGCCACGTTCATCGGCACCGCCCTGGCGACGTGGTTGTTCATTCCCTCCCTGCGGGAATACGGGACGATCACATCGGGACAATGCGTGGTGCTCTCTTTGATGCTGTTGCAGGGGGTGCTGATCAGTTTGTCGTGCCGGGTGATCCACCAGGTCGTGGACAACTGGCGCGTGGCGCGAAAACAGGCGGCGCTGGATTTTGAGAACATGGCGAACCACGCGCCGGGCTTCGTCTGGTCCACCAAGGCGGACGGGGCGCCGGGTTTCGTGAACCAAGCCTGGCTCACGTTCACCGGGCAGGACGAGCACAACATCGAGATGGACCGGCTCAAGCGCGCCCATGTCGACGACATCCCCCAGGTGCGGGCCGCGATGAGCCACGCGCGCGCTTCGAAGACCTCCTACCATGTGGAGTACCGGCTGCGGCGCGCCGACGGGGTGTATCGCTGGATCCTGGAGCACGCGGTGCCGCGCACCGGCCGCGGGGGGGAGTTCGAGGGCTTTATCGGCGCGGGCACCGACATCACCCCGTCCCACCAGGAGCGCGAGGAACTGCTCTTCATCGGGGAACTGCACCGCGTCCTGGCCTCCTCCCTCGATCTGGACAAGACCGCCGAGGCGGTGACCAGATCGATCGTGCCCGCCGTGGCCGACTGGTGTTGTATTCAAATTTTGGAGGAAGGGAGCGGCCGGCTGGATACGCCGCGCGTACACCACTCCCACGCGGATGTGCGGCAGCGCCACGCCGAGTTTGAGGACGAGCCCGCCGACCTGGAAAATCTCGGGGAGCGGAGCATCTACCGCGTGCTGCGGGACGGCGAGGCGCAGTTGATCAGCCTGGTGGACGACGCGTTCCTGCGCGGGCTGGCGACCAGCGAGGCGCACCTGGGTTTCCTCCGCGGCCTGGGCTTCGTGTCGTATCTGGGCGTGCCGCTGCGGGTCCGCGGAAAGATCGTCGGCCTGCTGTCGCTCGCGACCGCCGAGTCGCGCCGTACGCTGGGCAACGACACGCTGCAACTCGCGATCAAGATCGCCGGCATCGCGGCCTTCGCGCTGGAGAACGCGCGCCTGCACCAAAGCATGTGCCTGGCGCTGGAGGCGGAGGGCCGCGCGCGGCGCGAGATGGAGCAGAGCGAGCGGCGTTTCCGCTGCGCGTGGGAGGCGAATGTGTTTGGCATCGGCGTGATCAGCCGCTCGGGCGAAGTGCGCTCGGCCAACGACGCCTTCCTGAGCCTCTACGGCTACGATCGCGCCGATATGGAGGCGGGCCGCGTGCGGCCAAGCTCCCGCATCGGCGACCGCGAAGTCAGCTTTGGCGATTTCATCTGGGAACACCTGGCGTCCTCGGCGGCCGGGGAAACCTTTGAGAACATCTGCCTCAACCCCGACGGGCGCGCCGTCCCGGTACTCGTGGTCGGCAGTGCCTTGCCGGAGGGCGACGACTGCCTCGTTTTCATTCTCGATCTCACCGCCCGGCGCGCGGCCGAGACCGCGCTCGATCGTCACCGCAGCCTGCTCAAGACCATCATCGACGCGGTGCCCGCCATGGTGGCCTACATCGACGGCGACGAGCGCTTCGTGCTGCACAACCGCCAGTATGAGCGCTGGATGGGTATCGGTTACGACGATATCCACGGGAAAACCGTGCGCGAGTTGCTGGGGGACGAGCGTTATCCCGAGGCGCAGCCCCATCTCCAGGCCGCGCTGGCGGGTAACAACGTCCGTTACGAAAAAGTGATTCACGGGCCGGAGAAGTGGCGGGATGCGATGGTCACGTATCGTCCCGATATCGGCGCGGATGGCCGGGTGGAGGGAGTGGTGGTCCACGCCTACGACATCACCGAATCCCGCCAACTCGCGGTGGCGGTGGCGCGGAGCGAGAAGCGCTACCGCACGCTCATCACCGCGAGCGCGGACATCGTCTGGACGGCCGATCCGCAGGGGCGCATCCAGGAGGCGACGGGCTGGGAAACCTTCACCGGGCGGTCCTTGGATGAAGGGGGCGCGTCCACCTGGATGCAGCTCATCCACGACGAGGACCGCGCCCGCGTGGAGCAGCGCTGGCGGGTGGCGTGCGAGACGGGCGAAAAGTTCGGGTGCGCCTACCGTCTGCGGGCCGCCGATGGGACCTACCACCACGTCCACGTGCGGGGCGCGCCCATTCACGATCACGACGGCAAGGTGGAGGAGTGGATCGGCACGGTGGACGACATCACGCTCCGCGTGGAGTTCGAACAATCGCTGCGACGGAAGGAATCGGAGCTGAAGCTGGTGGTGAATACGATGCCCGCGCTCGTCTCCTACGTGGACAGCGCGCAGCGCTACGTGCTGGCCAATCAGGCCTACCACAAATGGTTCGGGCTCGATCCCGATACCATCCGCGGAAAGACGGTCCTCGAGGTCATCGGGGCCGACGCCCACCGTGAGCTGAGCGGGCAGTTGACGCGGGTCATGGCGGGGGAGGTACTGCGATTTGAGGAGTATGTGCCGCACCCGCACCACGCCCCGCGCTGGATCAGTTGCACCCTCACTCCGCATGTCGGCGATGATGGGCGGGTACAGGGCTTCTTCGCGCTGGTGCTGGACATCACCGAGCGCAAAGAGTCCGAGCGCACGATGGCCGATTTGCTGGAACGCTATCGTTTCCTCGCCGACGCCATGCCGCAAAACGTCTGGACCGCGAACGCCGCCGGAGAGCAGGACTACGTGAACCGCCGCTGGGTGGAGTATACCGGTATCGACCCCTTCGAGGCCGGCACAGACCGCTGGCCCGAGATCGTGCATCCCGACGACGTCGCGGGCACCGTCAAGCGCTGGCACCATGCCCTGGCGACGGGCGAAAGCTACGAAATGGAACACCGGCTGCGCGACGCCGAGGGCCGCTACCACTGGTTTCTCAGCCTGGCCCAAGGCCGGCGCGATAAGACCGGTCGCGTGGTCCAGTGGGTCGGCACAGCCACCAACATCGACGGCCACCGCCGCGCCTATGCCGATCTCGCCGAGGCCCGTTCCGAGCTGAAGCGCCACGCGGACAACCTGGAGCACGTGGTGCGCCTGCGCACCGCCCGTTTGGAGGAGGTGAATAGCGAGCTGGAGGCCTTCACCTATTCCGCGTCCCATGATTTGCGGGTGCCCCTGCACCACATCCACGGCTTCGCCGAGGCCATCCTCGAAGATCGCGACACCCGGATGTCCGCCTCCAGCCAGACCAACATGCGCCTGATCGTCGGTGCGGCCAAACGCATGGATACGCTGGTCATCGATCTGCTCGCCTACAGCCGTATGTCTCGCGGCGAGGTCGAGCTGGAGGTCATCGACCTGGGCTCGGTGGTTTCCGACGTGTTGGCCGAGTTCCGCGCCACGATAAAATCCTGCACGGCGGAGGTGCAGGTGGAGCAGGCCCTGCCCTCGGTGCGCGCGGACCGCACCGGCGTGCAGCAGGTCGTCACCAACCTGATTGCGAACGCGTTGAAATTCGTCTCTTCCGAGCGCCGTCCCCGCCTCTCGATCCACGCCGACACGACGGATGGCGGCGTGCGCCTGTGGGTGGAGGACAACGGCATCGGAATCGATCCGCGCCAGCACGAGGCGATCTTCAAAATCTTTCATCGGCTGCACAGCCACCGGGACTATGACGGCACCGGAGTCGGTCTCTCGCTGGTGAAAAAAGGCATGGTCCGGATGGGCGGCTCGTGCGGGGTGGAATCGAAGCCCGGGGTGGGCAGCCGGTTCTGGCTCCAGTTTCAGCCCGCGCACGAACTGGTGGGCTATAACGGCTGATTATCGGATTTGGCCACGGAGCGGAGCCGGAGCTAGAACACGGAGGTCACGGAGGAAAAAACAGACCGGAACCGGTATGCCAGACCGGCTCCGTGTTCGCTGTGTCGGAGCCTTGTATGCTCTTTGACCAAAAAATTTTTGGAACGCTGAAATGATGCGAAATTTACAGGTTATAGACTACTGGGTATATCCTCCTCCGGTGCCCCGCCCTACGGCGGTCGGCCCGGTCGGCCCGATGCAACGGGAACGCCGTATCGGGTAAACTGATACGACATGAAAACGACAACCCCTGAGTACCGGTCCCTTCCGCTCCGCGCGTCCGCCGGTTTGTTCCTGTTGCTCGCCGCGGTCGCACCGCTCGCCGCCCAGATGAACCCCGCCGCGCCCATGCCCTCCCAGCCCCTAAGCCTCGACGAGCGCAAAACCCCCGAGGCCCGGCGCGACGATGGCCGCCCCATGGACGATCTGAAGCGCTCCGACCGCCGCTTCCTCACCCAGGCGAGCCGGCTGGGCGAGAAGGAGCTCATGCTCTCCCGTATGGCGGAGACCCGCGCGGTGAATCCCCAGGTGCGCGCCTTTGCCGCGCAACTTGTCCGCGAGCACACAAGCGCCCACGAGGAGCTGACCGCGCTGGTGGCCGGCCGGAAGGCGCACATCGAGAAGCGCGACGCCACCGAGGTCCGCGAAGAGCAGAAAAAGTGGGCCGAGAAAAAGGGCGGCGATTTCGACGGGGATTACCTCGTTGCGGTGATCAATTGCCACCAGGACTCCATCGACGCGTTGGAGAACGGCGTCGATTCCGACGTGCCCCAGATCGCGGCCTACGCGAAAAAGATGTTGCCGATCATGAAGGGCCACCTCGCCCGCGCCGAGAGTCTGGAAGCGTCGGTGGATTAAGCCACGCGTCCTCGTTCCCGTTGTTTCTGAACGTCGTTTGCGCAGTCTGCCTCCCCTGCCTGGTCTGGGCGGGCCCCGCACCGGGGCCCGCCCGCTTTTTTTCGCTCCGCCTTCACCCATGACCGATTCGGGCCTGTTCACCTCCCTTGGTTACCTCATCGCGGCGGTGGCGCTCGTCCACCTCATCTCTCTGCGAAAGCCGCCGGCCTCCACTCTCGCGTGGGCCTGGGCCATCCTGCTGTTTCCCTACATCGGCGCATTGCTCTATTGGGGCGTGGGCGCGGATCGGCTGCGTCGCAAACGCCTGCGTCGACGGGCGGGGTTCGACCAGTTCCGTCGTGAACGCCGCGACGGGCGTCGCGACAAGGCGCTGGCCGCCGTGCCGCCCGACGATGCGTCGCTGGCCCGCGTATTGGCGCGGCTGAACAACATCCCGCCCACGAGTGCGGATAGTGTGCGCCTGCTGCCCACCGCGCGGGAGTTTTATGATGCGCTGATCGCGCGCATCGCCGCCGCGACCCACCACGTACACATCCAGTTCTTCATCTGGCGCGACGACGAGAGCGGCCGGCGCCTCCGCGAGGCCCTGGTCGCGGCGGCGCGGCGCGGGGTGGAGGTGCGCGTGTTGCTCGACGAGATGGGCTCGGTGCTGCTCCGCTCCCGCCACTTCGATCCGCTAGTCGAGGCGGGAGGCGAGTTCTCGTGGTTCCTTTCCCTCAATCCGCTGCGCAACCGCTATCTCTTCAACCTGCGCAACCATCGCAAGGTGCAGATCATCGACGGCGGCATCGCCTTCGTAGGCGGCATGAACGTGGGTTTGGAATACGAGGGGCGCGATCCAAAGGTCGGCCCCTGGCGCGATCTCCAGGCGGAGTTAACCGGGCAAATAGCGTGTACCCTACAGGAGTGTTTCGCGGACGACTGGTATTTCGCCACCGGCAAACAGGTGGTGGAGCCGCACTACTACCTGGATGCGCGCGGCCAGCCCGGGTTTCCCGCGCTGGTGCTGGCCGGCGGCCCGGACGATCCCACCGAGCCGATGCAAAAATCCATCATGGCCCTGCTCAATCACGCACGGAAACGCGCCTGGCTCACCACCGGTTACTTCGTGCCGAACAGTGCGATCCTCTCCGCGCTCGAGCTCTGCGCCGCGCGCGGCGTGGACGTGCGCCTGCTCATCACGGAAAAGACCGACCACCCCGCGCTGCTGCGCATGGGCCGCTCCTTCTACGACCAGTTGCTGGCGGCGGGCGTAAGGCTTTTTGAATACTCGCTAGCCCTCAACCACACCAAGGCGGCGGTGATCGACGAGGACTGGCTGCTCGTCGGCTCGGCCAATCTCGACAACCGCTCCATGCGGGTGAATTTCGAGCTCAGCGTCCTCACCCGCCACCCGGAGGCGGCTGCGGAGCTGTCCGCGCGGTTGGAAAAAGATTTCGCCGATTGCCAGGAGGTGGTCGCCGAGACCTTCGCCGAGCGCCCCTGGCGCGAGAAAGCGATGGAGGCCGCCTTACGCCCGCTGTCGCCGCTATATTAAGGCGGGCGGGCTCCGGGCCCGGGCATTGTGCGATCAAACTCGGTTCTCAATACCTCCGAGCTGGCCAGAGACGCTCGTTCTGCGGAGGTTGGCGACAAAAGGCACAAAAACGGGCCGGGGCTTTTGTGTTTTCTGTGCTTTTTGTCGTCATTTTCTCCGCCCTATTTCCCAGTGGACAAGGCGAGGAATCGTGTGCCGACGGGTGGGCCGGGTCAGCGCTGGCGGAAGGCGCGATATAGGCCGAGGCCGACCGAGAGGGGGCGGGCCCAACTGCCGAGGAGCATCGGGGCCAGGGGAGCGAGCCAGGGTAGCGCGGAGCGGGCCTGGTCGGCCCAATGCGCGGCTGTAGCGGGCTTTTCCGGGGTCGGGCGCATGATCAGGCGCAGGCGCGCGCGATCCAGCGCGCAGAGCAGGAGGAGGCGCTCGCGTCGCACCGCAGGATCGACGTACGCGGCGGGGTGGGGCGGGTAAGCAGGGGTGCTCATGGGCGGGGCGCTTCGGGCTCGGGTTTTTCTGGCGGGAGTAGATCGCGCAGGCAGGTCTTGTCCTCCTCCAACTGACGCAGGGTGGCGGCGAAGGGCTGCCAGTCACGCAGGCTGCGCGAGGCGAGGGCAAGGCACAGCGCCGCCCCCAGCAGCTCGACGCCGGTCAGGATGACGAGAAGCAAACCCCTGTTCGGCAGGTGCCACACGGCGGCGGCGAAGGCAAAGGTGGCCGCCATGCCGGCGAGCAGAACCAGAATGGTGGCCCCCACGCCGAGCGCCGCCATCGCGAGGGCGCGATCACGAACGGCCGTCAGCTCGAGCAGGGCGAGTTCGCCGCGGTGGCCGAGGCCATCCAACACCGCGCGGGCGATGGGCCCGGCGCGGGTGAGGAGACGAAACGAGGTCTTCAGGTTCATGGGGCGACCCGGGGCCTAGGAGCAGCGGGCGTGGCTGCGGGTGAGCAAGGCGCCCAGCAGCAGACCGACGGCGGCGGCGACGCCCACGGCAATGTAGGGGTGGGCATGGACGGCGGCGTCGGCCTGGGCGGCGCGATGTTTGGCCGCCTCCATGGCGACGTGGGCGGTCTCACGTCCCTTTTCCAAGGCGGCACGGGTGCGGTCGCGGAGCGATGCGATGCCGGAGGCGGCGGTGTCGCTGGTGTCGGATAGGACTTGTTCGGCCTCGGCGAGGAGGGTCTTGAGTTCGGTGACCGTGCTATCGGTCGATTCGGGGAGGGAGGAGCTGCCGGGGGTGTAGGAGGTATTCATGGCTGGTTTGGTTTTGGTTTATGGTTACGGACAAAAAGGGGAGGTCAGAGGCGGCCCATCACAGCGAGGATGAGGAGGACGATCAGGATGAGGCCGAGGATGCCGCTCGGGCCGTAGCCCCAGCCCTTGCTGTAGGGCCAACTGGGCACCGCGCCGATGACCAAGAGCAGGAGAATGACGAGAAGGATGGTGGAGGTACTCATTTATGTTTGGGAATTTTGGATACAGGAAAACGTGGCGGGGGATATCAGGCGGTGAGGGCGTCGCGCAGGCCCTGCTCGAAGGGCACGGTGCCGTCGTCGCTCCGGCGGCGGCGGCGGTAGAGGGTGGTTTTGTTGATGCCGAGGAGCTGCGCGGCCTGCATGAAGCTGCCCGTGCGCTCAACCACCCGGCGAATGTGGGCCTCCTCGAGCGCGGCGAGGGTGACAAAATCCCCGACCTGCGGGGTGGGCGCGGAGGAGTCGGCCCTCAGGTCGGGCAAGTCGCCGAGGCCCACGATGTCTCCCTCGCAAAGAATGGCGGCGCGCTCGATGCAGTTGCGCAGTTCGCGGAGATTGCCCGGCCAGCCGTGGCGTTGCAGGGCGATGCGGGCCTCGGTGGAGAAGCCGCGCAAAGATCGACCGGCGTCTTTGCAGAACTCGATCAGTAGATGGTCGGCGGTGGGCAGGATGTCCTCCGAGCGCTGGCGCAGGGCGGGCATCTCGATGGCGATGACGTTGAGCCGATAATAGAGGTCTTCCCGAAAGCGCCCGGCGGCGACGTCGGCGCGCAGATCGCGGTTGGTCGCGGCGATGACGCGGATATCGGCCTGGCGGGTGCGCGCCTCGCCGACGCGTTCGTAGCTGCGCTCCTGGAGGAGGCGGAGGAGCTTCGGCTGGAGGGAGAGGGGCAGCTCGCCCACCTCGTCGAGGAAGAGGGTGCCGGCCTCGGCGGCCGCGACCAGACCGCCGGTGTCGGATACGGCGCCGGTGTAGGCGCCGCGCACGTGCCCGAAAAGCTCGCTCTCCAGCAACTGGGCCTGGAGGCAGGGGCAGTTTACGGTGACGAAGGGCCGGGCGTGGCGCGGGCTCTGGTCATGGATGGAACGGGCGAGACGGGTTTTACCCGTACCGTTTTCACCGAGGAGCAGCACGCTCGCCAGAGTGGGCGCGACCTTGGCGGCGATGGCGAGCTGCCGACTCACGAGCGGGCTGCGGGTGGGTATCGAGGAAGCGGATACGCCGGGGCGGGGAGCGGACGCGGGGAACGGGGGGCGGGGGCCGGTCTGGCTGTGTTCGCGTGGCGGGGCGACGCGGCCGAGGGCCTGGCGGGCGGCGTCGATATCCACGGGTTTGACCAGGGCGTCGCACGCCCCGGCGGCGCGGGCGTCCTCGATCTGGTGGGGGCGGGACGTGAGCACGATGACGGGCAGGGAGGGCGACAGGCAGCGCAAACGGGAGAGCATGACGAGCGCGCGCTCGGTGCGCATTTCCCAATCAAGCAAGGCGGCGTCATAGCTGCGAAGGGCGGGGAGGCGACCCAGCTCCACGAGGGAGCTGACGGCGGCGGGTTCGTCAAACGCGGCCGCGAGGCCGAAGGAGAGGAGACGGCGCATCCGGGCCTCGTCACCGACAAGGAGGATTTTCATGGGAGGGAAGGAGGATCGGACGTTAACCATTGATGATTTCGCCGCCGTTGGGGTGCAGCACCTGGCCGGTCATGTAACTGGAGTCGGCGGCGGCCAAAAAAACGTAGGCCTCGGCGATCTCGGCGGGCTCGCCGGCGCGCTTCAGCGGGACGTCGGAGCCGAACTCGGCGACTTCCTCGGCGGGAAACGAGGCGGGTATGAGGGGCGTCCACACCGGGCCAGGGGCGACGGCGTTTACCCGTATGCCCTCCTTGGCCAACGAAAGCGCGAGCGAGCGGGTGAAGGAAACGATCGCCCCCTTGGTGGACGAATAATCGATGAGCTCGGGGCTGCCGCGATAGGCGGTGACGGAGGTGGTGTTGATGATCGCGGCGCCTTTTTTGAGGTGAGGCAGGGCGGCGCGGGTGAGACGGAAATAGGAAAAGATGTTGGTCTGGAAGGTGCGCTCGAGCTGCGCGTCATCGATGTCGGTGAGGGACTCGCACGGGTGTTGCTCGGCGGCGTTGTTGACGAGGATATCGAGCCGGGAAAACTCCGCGAGCACGGCGCGGACGTGCTTCTCGCACACGGCGCTCTCGCCGACGTCGCCCGGAAGGAGCAGGCAGCGGCGACCGAGCTCCACGATACGCGCCTGGGTGGTCAGCGCGTCGTCCGTCTCGTCGAGGTAGGCGACCGCGACATCGGAGCCTTCACGGGCAAAGGCGTAGGCCGCCGCGCGACCGATGCCGCTGTCACCCCCGGTGATGAGCGCAACCTTGCCCGCGAGGCGTCCGGAGCCGCGTAGTTCCGAGCGCTCACTCCGGGGCTCGGGGCGCATTTCGGATTCGTGGCCGGGTTGGTGGGATTGGGTTTGGGCCGGCCTCAACTGGGTGGAAGGTTCGGTTTTGGTGGGCACGCCGTCACTTTGCCACGTGACGGGTTTTTTCAAAATCGGGCCGCATGCGTCGCGTGGCTTGGTGGATATCCCCAGAAGCCCACCGGCCCCTTCCGGATGTGGTTCCCGCGAGCAACGGTAGGGGTGCTTTCCGGGTCTGGGTTAAAGCTAAAACCACGCTCGGAGAAGAGGCGGGAAAAACGCTCAAAATACGCAAAACCGATCCTTCCTTTTGCGACTTCCGCGCCTTTTGCGGCCTTGTCTGTAATTCAACGAAGCGGAACTAGGCGGACTCCGGTTCGAGTTTGGGGTGCGGGTAACGGGCTTCGGCGTCGGTGCCTTCGTGTTGGCGGAAGAGCAAGAGACTGCGCGCCGGGAGGACATGGGATGCGTCGCCGACAAAGATGGGCGGTTCGGCGGGGAAGCCGATGGCAAGCGAGGTGTCCAGGAGCAGCGACCAGGATGCGGCGGAGTCGGAGGGCAGGCGGATCTCGTGGTCCTCGTGGTGGGAGTTAAAGTAGAGGAGGAAGGTGTCGTCCACCAGCGGTTCGCCGTGATAGTCGACCAACGAGAGACAGGAGCCGCAGAGCATGACGCCGACGATCCGGGCGTAATCGTTGTTCCAGGTCTCGTCGTTCATCTCGGTGCCGTCGGAGTTGTACCACGTGATGTCCTTGATGTTTTCGCCGCGGAGGGCGCGGCCCTGGAAAAAGCGCGGCTGGCGAAAGATGACGTGCTGGCGGCGAAGGGCGATGAGGCGGCGGGTGAACTCGAGCAGGCCCTCGGCCTCGGGGGTGGAGGACCAATCGAGCCAACTGATCTCGTTGTCCTGGCAGTAGGCGTTGTTGTTGCCCTGCTGGGTGGCGTTGCGCTCGTCGCCGGCGCGGAGCATGGGCACGCCTTGGGAGAGGATGAGGCTGGCGAGTAGATTGCGCTGCATGCGGAGGCGGAGGGCGACGACTTCGGGGGGGGCGTCGAGCCCCTCGTGGCCGCAGTTCCAGCTATGGTTGTTGCTCTCGCCGTCCTGGTTGTTTTCGCCGTTGGCGGCGTTGCGGCGGTCGTGGAACGAGAAGAGATCGCGCAGGCTGAAGCCGTCGTGGGCGGTGATGAAGTTGATGCTGGCGGCGGGGGTCTTGCTGCTACCCTCGTAGAGATCGGCGCTGCCGCAGAAGCGGTAGGCGAAGTCGCTCATGTGGCCGGAGTCGCCCTTCCAGTAGCTGCGCAGGGTGTCGCGGTAGCGGCCGTTCCACTCGGCCCAGAGGAGGGGGAAGTTGCCCACTTGGTAACCGCCCTCGCCTACATCCCAGGGCTCGGCGATGAGCTTCACCTGCGAGACGATGGGGTCTTGGTGGATGACGTCGAAAAACGCGCCGAGTTTTCGCACCTCGTGGAGTTCGCGTGCGAGGCTGGGGGCGAGATCGAAGCGGAAGCCGTCGACGTGCATCTCGGTGACCCAGTAGCGAAGACTGTCCATGAGGAGCTGGAGGACGCGGGGGTGGGGCACGTCGAGGGTGTTACCCGTGCCGGTGTAGTCCATGTAGTAGCGCGGATTGTCGCCCATGAGGCGGTAGTAGGAATGGTTGTCGATGCCGCGAAAGGAGAGGGTGGGGCCGAGGTGGCTGCCCTCGGCGGTGTGGTTGTAAACGACGTCGAGGATGACTTCGAGGCCGGCGGCGTGGAGCTGGCAGACCATGGTCTTGAAATCCTCGAGCTGGCCGCCGCGGTCGCCCTTGCTGCTGTAGCGGGAATCGGGGCAAAAAAAACCGAGGGAGTTGTAGCCCCAGAAGTCGGCGAGCCCGCGATCCGCGAGGTGGCGCGAGTCGATGAAGTGATGCACCGGCATGAGCTCGATGGCGGTGACGCCCAAGTGCTGAAAATACTTGATGGCGGCGGGGCTGCCGATGCCGGCGTAGGTGCCGCGCAGCTCCTCGGGCACGGTGTCCCAGAGTTTGGAGAAACCCCGAACGTGGGTCTCGTAGATGATGGTCTCGTGGAGTGGGCGCGAAGGGCTGCGGACACCGCCCCAGCTAAAGGCGGATTCGATCACCACGCCTTTGGGCATGAGGGCGGCGTTGTCGTGCTCGTCAAAACTGAGGTCGGCGTCGGGGTGGCCGATCTGGTAGCCGAACATCGAGTCGCTCCACTCGACGCGGCCGGCGATGGCTTTGGCGTAGGGATCGAGCAGGAGTTTGTGGGCGTTGAAACGATGCCCCTTCTCCGGCTCGTAGGGCCCCTCGACGCGGTAGCCGTAGAGCTGGCCGGGTTTCAGCTCGGGAAGAAAACCATGCCACACTTGATCGGTGCGCTCGGTGAGTCGCACGCGATGGACCTCGGGTTGAAGAAGGTCGTCGAAGAGGCAAAGCTCCACGCCGGTGGCGAACTCGGAGAACAGGGCGAAGTTCACGCCCTCGCCGGTCCAGGTGGCGCCGAGCGGATAAGGTTTACCCTGCCAGAGGTAGCGCGGCTTCATCGGGCACCTCCGGGGGTGGAGACGGAGGCGGCGCGGCTAGGCGGGACGCGAAGAGCGGGGCTTGGGTTCGGGTCCGAGGCGAGGATGCGAGGGGGCGCGAAGGCGGATGCGAAGGCCAAGTCGAAGGCGAAGGTATACGAAGGCGGACACGGTGCGAATGGGATCATGACAGGCAGCGTATCGGCGAGCTCGGTCGCGAGAAAGCGAGGGAGCCCCGGTGCGATTCCTCGGGAAAATCCCAAACGAAGGTGGAGCGCGAATCTCGCGCGTATTCCGGAGCGGCGGGATGCGGCGACCCCGCCCTACACTGAAGAGCGGGCGGGTGGAGTCGGCGTCAGGAAGGTTGCGGGGAAAGGAAAATTTTCGGTGGTCGCGGCTGAACGGGGACTTCCGCCGTCGCGCTCCAGGGGTGGTGAACACGACCGACCACCGAAAGTATCGTCAGCCTACACGCGGTGGGGGGCGGCGAATATCCGGAATGGTGCTCGAACGCATATCAGGGTCGAACTGAGAGCGGCTGAGCCAGCGGTTCCGCCCTATCTTAAATCGGATTCGGCTGAGCCAGCGGTCCGCCTAACTGGAAGAAGGCTAGCTGCCTGCGGCGGCGTGCCACGGAGGGGCAAGCGGCAAGCGCTGTAATGTTTTTCCGAATACTGGTTTTCGGCTCAGACCACGCTCTCGCTGCGGACCCACTGGATGGCGTGGCGCACGAGGTCGGAGCCTTTTTCCAGGCGGAGTTTTAACTTCAGATGCTCGCGATAGGAGTCGATGGTCTTCACGCTGAGATTGAGCTTCTCGGCGATCTGGCGGGTGCCGAAGCCGTTGCCGATGAGTTGAAACACTTCCATCTCGCGGTCGCTGAGCGTGTCGATGGTGAAAACGACTTCGTTCTTTTTGCTGCGGACGAGGCGGTGCAGCATTTTCTCCTTCATCTTTTCGCTCAGGTAGAGGTCGCCGTCCAAGACGGCGCGGATGGCGACGAGGATGCGCTCGCTGGCCTCGTGTTTCATGACGTAGCCCTTGGCGCCGGCGCGCAGGGCGCGTTCGCCGTAGAGGCTTTCGTCGTGCATGGACATGATGAGCACGGGGAGATCGGGGAGCAGCGCCCGGACGTTCTTGAGCAGCTCGATGCCA